>JACMIX010000192.1 GCA_014380935.1 Gloeobacterales cyanobacterium ES-bin-141
ACTCCCTCTTCCTGGGCAAGCAACACAATTGCCTCGGCTACATTGACAGCCTGGCGCTCCAGGTAGGTGCCGCCCAGTTCCTCGCACAGGTGCCTTAACCGTTCCAACTCGTGCAGGTCAGACTCGGCGGGCTTTGTGTCCACTAAACTCACATACGCGACCAGAAAGCGGGCCGCGAGTCTCTTGGCGATTCGCGTACCCCGGCGAATGAGTTGTTGGGCGTTGGGTCGGAGGTTAATGCAGACCAGCAAGCACTCCGATTCGTCTGTTGCCACGTGTCTCAACTCGGGCAGGGTTTCATCGAGCGTGCGGGTGGTGCAATCATCGGCTACCTCTCGCAGCAGCAGTTCGCGCAGGGCGGTGATATTCTCCTGGCGGAAAAAGTTTGTGAGTGCCTGCTCGATCTTGGCCGGGGCATAGATCTTGCCCTCGCGCATGCGCTCCTGCAACTCGGCGGCGGGTAGATCGATGAGCATCGCCTCATCGGCACATTCGAGTACCAAGTCGGGGACGGTCTCGCGGACCTTGACTCCTGTAGTGCGCTCGATAATCGTGTTGAGGCTTTCCAGGTGCTGAATGTTCATCGTCGAGATGACATCAATACCGTTCGAGAGCAATGTCTCCACGTCCTGGTAGCGCTTGGCGGCTGAACCACAACCGGGGACATTAGTGTGGGCCAGTTCGTCAATGAGCGCGATCGCCGGACGGCGGGTCAGGATCGCCTCCAGGTCGAGTTCCTCGAACACACGGCCCTGATAGACAACCTGCTTTTTGGGCACAACCTCCAGCCCCTCAATCAGGGCGGCCGTCTCGGCGCGGCCGTGCGTCTCGATAACTCCACAGACGATGTCGGTCCCTTGCGCCTTCATGTCGTGAGCTTCAGTGAGCATCGCGTAGGTCTTGCCCACGCCGGGGGCTGCCCCTAGATAAATTTTGTGCCGCCCGCAGCCACGGTGGCGGCGTTCGTCTCCGGTCCTTACCAGGCAACTGGGTATGATTGTCGGCACAGCGGGAGCAGGCCGGCCGGGACTCGCCGACTCACGTTCTCCAACGATGAGGACATCCAGGTTGTGGGTGGCGCGCAGCAGTTTATTGACAACCGAACCCCGCACCAGTTCTTCCCAGGGTGAGCGCAATGACTCACCGACGATCACCTTGGTAATGCTCCTGGCCACGGCAAATTCGGTCAAGATCTGGGCCACGTCGCGGCCCTCAAGAGTCACGAACGTTCCCTCGACCTGCTCGGTCATTTTTTGGTAGGTGTCGAGGGTATCTAGCTGTGCCTGATTCAGTTGCGCTCCTGTCTGCACGTAGACGACAGTAAATTCAGCATCGAGCAATTGGGCGGTACGGGCACCGCGTCGGATCAGCCGTTTAGAAGCCGGGTTGGTGCTGACGGCCACGAGAATGCGTTCTCGCACTCCCGCGGGTCCCGCTACCCCACCCGGACGGGTCAGGAGTGCAGCATCCACCTTCTCAGCGGCAGTGCGCAGAGCCAGTTCACGCAGGAAGACCAGCGTGCTCTTGCGAAAGAACTGTCCGGCTGTTGGTAGTCCGTGCGTATCGACTTTGCCCTTATCCAGCCGGTCGAGGATGGTCTCTGGACTCGCGTCTACGAGCTGCACTTCATCGGCCGCCCGCAAGATCCGATCGGGCACCCGCTCATGGATAGGTGCGCCGATGAAACGTCCAGCAGTCTCAGCCACACTGTCCAGATGTTGAATGTTAACGGTGGAGATGACACTGATCCCGGCGGTAAGAAGCGCCTCGATATCTTCGTAGCGTTTTTGACGGCTGCTGCCGGGAGCGTTTGTGTGGGCCAGCTCATCGACCAGGACAGTGGCCGGACGGCGCGCCAGGATGGCGTCCACGTCCATTTCGCTCAGAACCGTACCCTGGTAAGCAACCTGACGGGGCGCAATCACTTCCAGACCGCTCAACAGCTCTTCGGTCTCAGGACGCCCATGGGTCTCAACAACCCCGACTACCAGATCGACACCCTTGCACTTGAGAGCCTGGGCTTCCTTGAGCATCCGATATGTTTTACCCGCCCCCGGAGCGAAGCCCAGATAAATTTTGTGGCGGCCGTGGGACAGCTGGATCAAGTCGCGTAGTAGTTGCTGGGGATCAGGACGTCCGTCTGCTTGTCTGTGCATTGTCTGCCCTCCAACCTGTGACTAAGAGATAAGACCCCGCTCCATGGCCAGAACAACCGCGTGGGTGCGGTCATTTGCCCCCAATTTGCGCAATATGGCATGCACGTGAACTCGCACGGTGCCGCTCGAGATGTGCAGGTGCTGGCCGATCTCCGGGTTGCTGGCTCCCTGTGCTATCCAGCGCAGGACCTCACGTTCTCGATCGGTAAGCGTTACTCGTTCGGACCTGGGTGTCTGGGAGGCTACGTCTGTCGAGAGAGCCTCGCGCATATGGCCCAGAACCTTGGAGTCGAACCAGCCATGACCGGCACTGACCTCCTCGATCACCCTCAACAGGTGTTCGGGCGTGATTCCCTTCAGACAGTAGCCGTCTGCCCCTGCCTGAATCATCTTCTGAACCAGCCTGGCTTCGTCGCGCGAAGTAAGCACCAGAACCTTGACCTCGGGATGCTCCCGCTTCAACCGGACAAGCGTCTCCTGTCCTCCCAATCCCGGTAATCCCATATCCAGGAGCACGACGTGAGGTGGGTGCTGACGGACGTACTTGAGCGCAGATTCACCATCCTCTACTTCGGCAACCACCACCAGACGGGGACTGTTCTTCAAGATAAGACTTAAACCCATGCGGAAGACGGCGTCGTCTTCGACCAGAAGGACTTTGATCTTTGCTTGCGGTACTTCCATGGCTGTTTCCAGCATAGGTTACACGCAGAGAGGTGTGGTCGCGGCAACAGTCAGGTCTTGCCCGACGGGTAAACTGACCCCAAAAGTACAACCGCGCTCCGGCCGGTTCGCAGCCCAGATCTTTCCTCCATGTGCCTCAACGATCTGCCGGGATAGGTAAAGCCCCAACCCGGTACCAGAAACGTGACGGGGACTGCCTGATTGGTAGAACCGATCGAAGACTCGCTTCAGATCCTTCTGTGGAATACCCGAGCCCGTGTCTTCCACCAGCAAGCGGTATTCCATCTGTGTCTTCAGCAGGCGCACAGCAACGCTGCCCCCACGCGGTGTGTGATTGATGGCATTGCTCACCAGGTTAGCCACAACCCTTGCCAGTTGCAGTCTGTCCACCGAGAGGAGCGCTTTGTCCTGACCTTCGTAGACGAGTTCGATTTCTCTGCTTAAAGCAAGATCTTGCAGGAGCGTAATCTGCTCAGCACACAGATCATCCAGGTCCACAACAGCAGGATGCAGTTCCAACCCCAGCACATCATTGCGATAAATCGCCAGGAGCATGTTCACCATCGACAACTGTTGGTCGTTACTTTTTTGAAGCAGTGCGATAACTTCTACTTGAGCCGGGGTGATCGGACCGAATTGCTGTTGGTGCAGAAACCACAGGGTTTGCTGGGCTCCTAAAAGTGGGGTCCGCAGATCGTGCGTGAGTGTGGCTATGAAGTCTTCTCTCACTTTTGACAGCTCCTCTTGAGCCCTTAATTTGGCCTTCTGGCGGGCAGACTCTTCTTGCACCTGGCGGTACTGAATCGCTAAATACGCAACTGTTAACAGGGCCACTACTGTAATCAAACGATCCACAACAGCAACCGGGCTTGAGAGGGCTAACCTCGGGAAAATCAAGTTACCAAGCGTTAAAACTACGCTGAGCAGTGTGGCGAAAAGCGTTGCTCTCCGGCTCAGAAACCAGTTGGATAGCAAAATCGGAACTACGTACAAGTAGCCAATAATAAACTCGGGTGGAGTCAGGAACTCCACGAGAACAATGATTCCGAATATGAGTGCTGTGTACCATATGCGGGGCTCTAATCTGAGAACTTTACTCAACACGGCCAGCCCATCCGTAAAGAGTCTTGTGACCTCCTCTCATGCTAGCAGCCTCCCTCTTTGGGTAGATAAAAGATTCCCAGAGTAAACGCTATGTCAACTGATATATATCACCCATCCATACTTGTGACTAAGCCCTTGTATCTGTCTCTAGTTTGGAGAGATGAATAGAACAGTACGCGAAGTAGGGCTCAGTTATGGAACTCGATTTGCAGAGTCAACACGTTCTAGTTTGGGGTTTCTTGCTTGCCTGGGCTATTTACCTCTTCATTGCGGCACGTTCTACCTGAGCTTGTAGAATCTTCGGGAGTTTTTCATGTCTGTGGCATCGATTGTCCTATTACTGGTCACCGTGGTCCTGGCATCCTATCTGCTGGTGTTCTTGGTCAAACCGTAATGGTTCTAAGGAGTTCCTCTGATGGCCTTTGTAGGGTTTTTGCAAATTGCCGTCACCATCCTGCTCCTGGTGGCATTTGTGCC
>JACMIX010000193.1 GCA_014380935.1 Gloeobacterales cyanobacterium ES-bin-141
CAATCCTCTGTGCGTGGCGAGGAGGCAATCGACCCCGCCTTGTTACCGTCCCAGGGAACCATTTCCAGGACGTCCAGGGGGCAAGCACGGACACACTGGGTGCAGCCGATGCAGGTGTCGTAGATTTTAACCGCGTGCGACATAGAACGCTCCGATACAGCCGGAGAACTCCGGCAGACACTTGAACGGTAGTTTAACCCGGCAACGGTAGAGGTGTCAGTTTTTAAACCTGCCCTTAAAAGAACTTAACTTTTAGCCGTTTCCCTCGGCTATGAGAGGGTAGAACCGTCTGGTCGTGAGGATTACCGGCGGATTCGGACGAATATGATACAACGAGAATCGATAGCAGTTAACGACCCCAAATCGGGTACCGATAATGAAAAGTATCGCCAAGCCTACGTGGCCCCGTTGGGCCGTCGCTACCCTGGCAGGCCTGGGCGCACTCCTGACCGGCTACATTACCTGGGCAAAACTCAACACTACCCAGGTCGCAGCCTGCACCGAGGGGGGCGGATGCGACCTGGTATTGCAAAGCAACTACGCCTCGCTCCTCGGGGTACCGCTCTCGGCTTTTGGTCTTGGGCTGTACCTGGTCCTCGGCCTCGTGGCAGTCCTGCCGGGACTGGACCGCTGGCGCTGGCAGTTGCTGTTCGGGTTGTCGCTGGTCGGGGTGACCTTCAGTGCTTACCTGGTCTACTTGCTGGTTTTCGAGATCGCTACTTTTTGTCTGTATTGCACCGCGTCCGTCCTGTTGATGAGTTCGATTTTTGTCCTCACCCTGTTCGCGCACCGCTGGGAAAAACCCGACCTGCTCGTTATTGGCGGGCTGGGGGTGGTTCTCGTGGCCATGGCCGGTTCCTATGGAGTGTTCACACTTCAGAGCGTCAATGCAAGCGGTACGGTTGATTACTCAACCGCTCTTGCCAAGCACCTGCGCGATAGTGGAGCCAAGATGTACGGGGCTTCCTGGTGCTCCCATTGCCAGAACCAGAAGGCTCTATTCGGTGAGGCGGAGCGCTTCGTGCCCTACGTCGAGTGCTCACCCGGGGGTTCCGGGACGCCTCTATCCCAGGAGTGCAGCGCAGCCAGTATCGAGAGTTTCCCGACCTGGGACATCAATGGCCAGCGCTACACAGGCGAGCAACCCCTAGCAGAACTGGCCAAAAACTCGGGCTTTTCTACCCAACAGCGCTTCAAAACGTCTGAGTCGCAGTGACCTGACCCGGTAAAGCCTGCTCTGGTGAGTGCTGGAGTATAATTGCCGGGTCACGGTACGGCAACAATGACTGCAATTTCCGCACCCTCGCCCTACAACGCCGCCGACCTGGCCCGCCTCCGCATCACTCCTGACGAATACCGGCGCATCACCAAACTGCTCGAACGACACCCCAACCTCAATGAGCTGGGGATGTTCAGCGTGATGTGGTCCGAGCATTGCTGCTACAAAAACTCGCGTCCCCTGCTCAAGGGGTTCCCGACCACTGGACCGCGCGTCCTGGTCGGCCCGGGAGAAAATGCCGGGGTGATTGCCCTCGAGGACGGTCTACGCATTGCTTTTAAGATTGAATCGCACAACCACCCCTCGGCAGTCGAGCCGTTCCAGGGGGCAGCAACCGGTGTAGGTGGCATCCTGCGCGATATTTTCACCATGGGAGCACGTCCCATTGCCACCTTGAATTCCCTACGCTTCGGTCCTTTAGAAGAAGGCCGCAACCGTGCTCTCTTCAGTGGGGTCGTGCAGGGCATCGCGCACTACGGTAACAGTGTCGGGGTACCGACCGTAGGTGGGGAAGTCTACTTTGACGAGACCTACAGTGGAAACCCGCTGGTCAATGCCATGGCAATCGGGGTGATGGAGACCCCGGCTATCGTCCGCTCGGGGGCTGCGGGCATCGGCAACCCGGTCCTCTACGTCGGTGCAACGACCGGGCGGGACGGCATGGGCGGTGCGAGCTTTGCCTCAGCCGAACTAACCGAGCAGTCCCAGAAAGATCGTCCTGCTGTTCAGGTCGGCGACCCGTTTGTGGAGAAGTCGCTGATCGAAGCCTGTCTCGAGGCTTTTCGTACCGGTGCGGTCGTGGCGGCCCAAGACATGGGAGCAGCGGGGCTTACTTGCTCCTCCTCCGAGATGGCAGCCAAGGGCGGGGTGGGTATCGAGCTTGATCTCGACCGGGTACCCGTGCGCGAAGCGGGTATGACCCCTTACGAATTTTTGTTGTCCGAATCGCAGGAGCGCATGTTGTTTGTCGCCGAGCGCGGCCGCGAGCAGGAGCTGGTCGTGCTCTTCGAGCGCTGGGGGCTGCATGCGGTGGTTGTCGGTATGGTGATCGAAGCACCCATCGTGCGGATTACCCACGCGGGTAGGGTGGTTGCCGAGGTTCCCGCCCGGGCGCTCACGGATGATGCCCCGGTCTACCCGCGAACGGTCCTGGCAGAGCCACCCGCCGAGATCCAGCAGCTACGAGACTACGACCTCAGTACCTTGCCTGAACCCACCGACTACACGGCCACCCTGCTCAGTCTGCTCGACTCACCCAACATTGCATCCAAGCAGTGGGTCTGGCGGCAGTACGACCATCAAGTTCAGAACAACACGGTGATCGTGCCCGGGGCTGCGGATGCCACGGTCCTCCGCATCCGTCCCCAGACTTTCGGGGTGGGCGAGGTGGACACGGTACCGTTCAGTGAGCAGGGGCTCGCGGCCACCATCGACTGTAATAGCCGGTACGTCTATCTCGACCCTTATCGGGGCGCGATGCTGGCCGTCGCCGAGGCCGCGCGCAACCTCAGCTGCGTGGGAGCTGAGCCCCTCGCAGTCACGGACAACCTTAATTTCGGTTCGCCCGAGAAGCCAGAAAATTACTGGCAACTGGCCGAGGCTTGCCGGGGTATCTCTGACGCCTGTCTCGCTTTTGCCACTCCGGTTACGGGCGGCAACGTCTCACTCTACAACGAGACGCAAAGCGGTACCGTACGGGCCATTC
>JACMIX010000194.1 GCA_014380935.1 Gloeobacterales cyanobacterium ES-bin-141
CCCCAAGCTCCAGCAGGTATTCAGCTTCGAACCTTTGCTCATCGGCGGCAACCCGCTCAAGGTTCCGGCTATCTACGCGATGATCCACTTTGTCGAGAAGACCTGGGGAATCCACTTTGCCATCGGGGGTACGGGAGCCCTCGTTCAGGGCCTGGTACGCAAGTTCGAGGAACTCGGCGGCACCATGCGCTACGACAGCGAGGTCACCCGCATCCACATTGCCGGTGCGAATGGCGAGGCCCGCGGCCGCTTTGAACGGCGCATCGCTCGCGGCATCTCGCTTGCGGATGGCACCCGCGTCGATGCGGATCTGGTGGCCTCAAACGGCGATTACGTCAACACCTACATGAAGCTCATCGACCGCAAATTCCGGCTCTTTCAGCCGGATGTCCGGCTCAAACTTGCCCGCCAGTCCATGTCACTGCTGGTGATTTACTTCGGCTTCCGGGCGGGTGGCCTCAAGCTGGATCTGCGCCATCACAACATCATCCTCGGTCCCCGCTACGAGGAGTTGCTAAGAGAAATTTTCGACCGCAAAGTGCTCGGGGCAGATTTTTCACAGTACCTCCATATCCCGACCGTGACCGATCCCAGCCTCGCACCGCCCGGACACCATGCTGCCTACACCCTGGTTCCCGTACCCCACAACGGTAGCGGCCTCGACTGGTCGAAGCTGGCCGAGCCATTCGTGGAGCGGGTGCTCGGGTTCCTCGAAGAGCGCGGCTACATCCCGGAGTTGCGCGAACGTCTGGTCTACAAGAGCTACATCACTCCCGACTACTTCGAGCACACCCTCAATAGCTGGCTCGGTAACGGCTTCGGCGTCGAGCCAATCCTGGCCCAGAGTGCGTTCTTCCGCCCCCACAACCGCAGCGAAGACATCGAGAACCTCTACCTGGTCGGTGCCAACGCCCAGCCCGGTGGTGGGACTCCGGCAGTGATGATGTCAGCCAAGATGACCGCGCGCGTAATCGCCCGGGATTATGGTATTCCCCTTGGTGCAGCCCCTCAGGTACGCACACCCACGGTTGCAGCTGAATAAACAGCAAAACCCTCCATAAAGAGGGCTTAAAAGTGGTGGACGCGAAGGGATTCGAACCCCTGACCCCCACGATGTCAACGTGGTGCTCTAGCCAACTGAGCTACGCGTCCTCAAAGCTCATCCGAGCATTCATCCATGTTGCCACGCAGACTGGACTTCCCACAACCCTGTGGGCCGGGACTTGTGCTTAAATAAGCTTCAACTTCTAAAACTGCCCCGGAGTCCTCCTTGGAGCAATTTCTCCAGCAACTGGTCAACGGCATCACACTTGGAAGCATGTACGCGCTGATTGCGCTCGGCTACACGATGGTCTACGGCATCCTGGAGCTGATCAACTTCGCCCACGGCGAGGTTTTTATGATCGGTGCCTTTGTCGCCCTGGGGGTCATCACTCTCCTTGCAGGTATGGGCCTGCCCTGGTGGGTTTTGCTCGCAGCCGCGCTCGCGTGCGCCATAGTGGTCTGCGTCGTAGTGGGAGTGGGCCTCGAACGTCTGGCCTACCGTCCGCTCCTGGGTGAGGCAAAACCGCTCGGTGCCCTCGAACTTACCTCGATCGGTCTTTTCGTCAGTGCTGCCTGGTGGCTCTACCATGCCATGCGCGGCAGCCTGTCCGGGTTGAACTGGGCAGTAGGACCACTCGCGGGAACAGTCTGTGCACTCGCTTTCTGGGGGCTCTACCTGTACTTGAGCCGTTCTATTCCGACTCGCAAAGCTCCCAGACTTTCGTTGCTCATTACAGCCCTGGGGGCCTCCATCTTTTTGCAAAATGCCGTGCGCCTGGTGATTGGTAGCCGCGATCAGGTCATCCCGAGTGTCCTGCCTCCTGGGGGGCTTGCCTGGTCGGGCGTCGAGGTCAGCTACAGTCAGTTGCTCATCGTGGGCGTAAGCCTGGTGACCATGGCCGCCCTCACCTATCTCGTCCAGCAAACCCGACTGGGCAAAGCCATGCGTGCCACGGCTCAGGACATGGAAGCAGCCCAGCTCATGGGCATCAATACCGCTCAGATCGTCGTGATTGTCTTCGTGCTCGGTTCCGCCCTCGGTGCAGTGGCGGGAGTTCTGTTCGGGCTGTTCTTTCAGACAATCAACTTCTTCATCGGCTTTCAGGCCGGTCTGAAAGCTTTTACTGCCGCTGTGCTGGGTGGTATCGGCAACATACCGGGAGCTATGTTGGGCGGCCTGCTGCTCGGCATCCTCGAGTCCCTGGGTGCCGGATATATCTCGAGCGAGTGGAAAGATGTCTTTGCCTTCCTGGTCCTGGTCGGTGTTCTACTGCTCCGTCCCTCTGGGCTGCTGGGCGAAAATGCACCCGAGAAAGTCTAAGCGTATCCGAGCAATTTACGGTAAAACTGGGCCGGAAAATCGAGCAGACCATTTTCCCCGGCGTTGATCGACTCCATCAGATAACCGATGAATTCCGTATTTGGTAGGGAGAGTTCGTAATCGAGAAACAGGTCGCCGTCGATGAATCGTATACGGCTGGTAGTCGTGTCGGATGGCAGAGTTTTAATGTCCCAGGTGGCAACAAAGGCAATACCCGGACCGGACTCTATTTTGCGCTGGCCCTCGAGCATGCCGCATTTGTAAAGCCCCAGTGCAAATGGCAAAACAGGACGCCGTGTAGCCGGGTAGTAGGGCAGGTAGATAGTAACTTCACTGCTCGGGGCCGGCTTGATCTTGACCCTTTCCATGACAATGCACCGCCTGAAGACTCCGCGTCTAGAGTACCCAAACAATGTCTACTTTTTACGCCGCTTGCCGCGTTGCTCAACAACTTCGAGGTCCTTGGACGCGAAACGGACGAGCTTGATCCAGTTGCCCCCGCTGAAGATCACTCCCACGGCACCATCAACTACCTTTTGAACCTGACCCTCGAAGCCGTAGTACTGGTCCCTGGGATTGACAACTTTAACCGGCATACCGGGACGCAATTCGGACGACACGTGACCTCACCTGATAAAACCGTCACCACCACTATAGGTGTGACCAGTCGGCCGCTGTAACCTCAGAGCGACCAGCGGACGAGTGCGGGCAGCAGAATACAGCCGGCTACGAACAAAGAGCCGCAAGCTGCGATCAGTACTGCCCCGGCAGCACAGTCCTTGGCCACCGCGGCAAGTGGATGATAGGTATCCCCAACTACCAGATCCACAGTTGCCTCGACGGCTGTGTTCAGCAGTTCGAGTGCCAGGACGAGTCCGACTGTCAGGCCAATCACTGCCATTTGCAAGGCGGAGATATGCACGTAGACACCCAGGGACAGTGCAACAGAGCCGACGATCAAATGAAGGCGAAAGTTGCGTTGGGTGACGACTGCGTACAGTACCCCCGTGCTGGCATAGCGAAAACTCTTGCCAAGGGTCTCTGCGACTTGCCAGGACTGCCGAGCCGGAACAGATCTAGTCGAGGATTGAGCTGTAGACGCGCGTCCAGTCATAGTCAACGTTCACTCCTTTAAGTAAATCCGCTTGCTTCATCACCATCTGAAGCCAGCGGTCGTCGTCGGGATGATCCCAACCCAGCAGATGCAGTAGGCCATGGACAGCCAGCCAGCACAGCTCCACATCTATAGAATGGCCAAATTTTGCCGATTGTCTTGTCGCCTCGGGCACACTAATAACAATATCCCCCAGGTAAGGGGGAAACCCACCACCGGTACTCAAGTCAGGTTCGGCTGGAAATGAGAGAACGTCAGTTACCTCATCCAGGGATCGAAACTGCCGGTTGAGGGCCTGGATCTCGTCATCAGAAGTAAGGCGTAAGGTCAGTTCGGCAGTTTCGTAGCCCAGTAGGCCAAGCCAGCCACTGAACCATCGCAACCAGGTCTGCTTGCGTACTGGACAGGGCACAACAGCTTGAACCGTTATTTCAAGGCTCTTGAAGGCTGCCCTGGACTTTGAAGAGGGCACATACATAACAGGGAGGGTAGAGGAAGCACATTGTTGTAAAACGTAGCACGGTTGTCAGGTTCGCGCCAGAGTACTATGGATGGAAAAATCGGGGTCTGAACTGATTTACTGGCTGTTCTCGGGAAGTTTTCTGGCAGCTGTGTGCCTGCATATAGCCGGGAGTCTCGTGCTCGGCGTTTGGCTGTTCTGGAAAGAGGAAACCCTGATCGACTGGCATGCCAATATCATGCTCGCGGCCCTGGTATTGGGCATCTGCGGAGCAGTAGCAGCCAGGTTGCTACCCAATCTCTAATCCGGCCTTAATAACCGCTGCCAGGGAGAGCGCTTTACCTCCACGCGCGGTGTCGTCTGGCTCAATTTCGCGAGCTCGGCCTGAACCTCCTGCAGTTGCTCAGCGGTTGCCGTCTCATTGAGTCTGCTGCGGATTTCCTCAAGTACAGGCGTCAAACGTTCAATGACTTGCTCGACAAGTATCCGGGTTGCTTCCTCAGCTTCTTGTGAACGCAACTCGGATACTTGATCTGGAATGACTTCCCCATCAAGCAAACTTGCTAATTGAAGCTGACTTACACGCGTAGGCGTGTTAAGTGGCTCACCTGACTTGCGTGGCATGGCCAAAAGCTTTCCCTGAGCTATCCAGCGCCGGATTGTTCGCACACTTCGGCCTGAGAACCTCGATGCCTCTGTCAGTGTCATCTCTGTTTCCATCGCCGTTCTTGAACTCCAGGTAAGGATTTCAACTCTATTACCCTGCCAAAAAACTTGACAGTGTCATAATACTGACATGACACGGACAGTTGAAACAGGCTACTCGGGCTCAAACAGCATCCTGATACAAAACTTAACTTTGGCTTCAGTTGATCTCAAGCAGTTCTA
>JACMIX010000195.1 GCA_014380935.1 Gloeobacterales cyanobacterium ES-bin-141
GAAGTGCAGGTTCTCGTACTGGCTGAAGTAGTTGGGTTGAGTGGTCATCGTCTTATCTCCTGTGGTTGGTAATCAAAATCCGTGGGCGAGAAAGCCGCCATCGACGGCGATGGTCTGGCCTGTGATGTAGGAAGCCGCGTCCATGCACAAGAAGGCGGCAAGGTCTGCCACTTCCTCTGGTTCACCGACGCGGGCCATGGGCGTGCGGCGCACGACTTCTTCGAGGAGCGGTGCCTGGCCCAGCAGCGGCTCGGTGAGGGGAGTGCGGATAAACCAGGGGGCGATAGCGTTGACGCGGATACCCTCGGGAGCCCACTCCACCGCGAGACCGCGCGTGAGCTGTACCAGGGCAGCCTTGGCGAGACCATAGGGAATGCCCGTCCGGATGGCGGTGAGGCCCGCCACTGAGCCGATTTGAACGATGCTCCCTCCCCGGACTTTTAAGAACGGATGGGCACCACGGCTCATCTCGAAGGTAGAAGTGAGGTTGGCCCGCAGTAGAAAGTCGTATTCGTCGGTGGTGTATTCGAGGACCTTGCGGCGAATGTTGGTGCCGGCGTTATTGATCAGGATGTCAAGGCCGCCCAGGGCTTCGACCTCACCCCAGATGCGCTCCCGGCCCTCGGGTTCAGAGACATCCGCTGCTACTACGAAGGCTGAATATCCCTGTGCTTGCCAGCTCTCAAGACTTTCTGACAGGTTCTCAGGACCACGGGCCGCGGCGAGCACCGTCGCTCCCTGCCGGCATAACTGCTCGACCACGGCCCGGCCGATGCCGCGGCTGGCCCCGGTGACCAGGGCTTTTCGACCGGCGAGGGTCCAGCGTGCAAAGTTTTCAGGCATAGGTTTTCCTCGTTTCGCTGAGTGAGAGTGCGCTCAAGATTGCTGCAGGGTCGGGAATGCAGGTGAACGGGCGTTCAACCAGAAGGTCATGGTGGCAATCGCCAGACCGGCGGCGACAAAACATGGGGGATAACCGACCGCATCGACGGCCAGGGCAAAGACGGCGGACCCGACTCCCTGCCCGAGGAAGACGCTGAAGGCAAAGAGTGACACCGCTGTTCCACGGGCCTCGGGAGCCAGTTCGGTGGCTCGGATCTGAAGCGTGTTGTGCAACATGTAGAGACCAAGACCCATCAGCACCGCGAGCGGAATAAACAGCGCCCAACTCGCAATAGTGGCGATGGCGATGTAGCTGCCGCACACCAGCAACCCACCGAGGCGAATCAGGTTGTTCTCGCCGATGCGGACCAGCCACTTGACTGAAGCGCTGTAGATGAGGCCGCCGACCCCAAGGCCGCTCAGCATGAAGCCGATGGCCACGTAGGGCAGGTCGTAGCGGTCCCGCAAAAAGGCACCGACGTAGCTGAAGCCGCCGAATAAGCAGAAGCCTTCGATAAAGACAGCGATCAGGACGTTGCGGGCATCGCTGCGGTTGAGGAGCTGCCAGTAGGGTTTGAAGGCCGCGATTCCCCTGGCCGGGTTGGCCCGGTGAGGCTCGGGGGCGTTCATCCCGCGCCACAGGGCTACCGCCGCCAGGAGCGAGAGGAGGCCGAAGACGAGGAAGATATTGCGCCAGCCTAAGTATTCGCCGAAGATTCCGCCCAGACTGCTGCCGAGGATCTGGCC
>JACMIX010000196.1 GCA_014380935.1 Gloeobacterales cyanobacterium ES-bin-141
AATACGTCTGAAAGCGATCAAAGGCGACGACAACGGCGTCACGACGGTCGAACTCAAGCATCCCGGTGAGGAGGCAGACCAGGTTTTGCCGGTCGAGGGGGTGTTTGTCTATCTACAGGGCTCAAAACCGATCACTGATTTCTTGGGAGGTCAGGTCGAAGTCAACCCCGACGGCGGCGTGAAAGTCAACGAAATGATGCAGACAAGCATGCCAGGCGTATGGGCAATTGGAGATATCCGCAATACCCCTTTCAAGCAGGCAGTCGTCGCGGCAGGAGACGGTTGCGTTGCTGCAATGGATATCGACAAATACCTCAACAAGCGCAAGAGTATCAAGCCGGACTGGGCACACTGAACCCGGCATCAACAGCTTGACGCTTAGATGGCCAGTCCGTAAGATCGGTAGTTGCACATCAATTGATTGTGTAGGACGGGCGTCGTTAGTTCAGTTGGTAGAACGCAGGTCTCCAAAACCTGATGTCGAGGGTTCGAGTCCTTCACGACGCGTACCTCTTCCAATGGAGTGTCTCCACGGTGACCCAAGAGCCGGAAGTCAGCAGCAAGTCGGAAATCGCGAGCAAGCCGGAAGGTGGTACCGACAAATTTGATCTCAAGCGCTTCCTTGCCGAAACGCGCGGTGAGCTCGATCGGGTCGTCTGGCCGGGTCGCAGTCAACTCATAGGCGAGTCCATCTCAGTGCTGCTCATCGTGGTCGCCTCGGCAGCTTTAATTTATCTGGTAGATGCATTATTCAACTGGTTAGCAGGGCTGATTTTCTGATGGTCAACTTTACCGAATTCGAGAACGAATCAACCGATGAGGCGCACTGGTATGCGGTGCAGGTTGCTTCCGGCTGTGAGAAAAAAGTCAAAGCAAACCTCGAGCAACGCCTCCAGACCATGGATATGAGTGAGCGCATTCTCAAGGTTGAGATTCCCGAGCGCCCTGCTGTTCGCATCAAGCAAGATGGGTCTCGGGCCTCCAGCGATGAGAAGATTTTCCCTGGCTATGTCCTGATCAGCATGCTGATGGACGATGAAACCTGGCAGGTAGTCAAGAACACCCCCAACGTGATCAACTTCGTCGGGACGGAGGAGCGCCGCCGCTACGGGCGTGGGCGCGGTCACGTCACCCCGCGTCCGCTCACCCTCACCGAAATCAATCGCATCTTCCGGGCCGCCGAGCAGGAAGAGCCCATCATCAAGATCGATCTCGAGCCCGGACAGAGTATCGAAGTCATCTCGGGTCCCTTCCAGGACTTCAGCGGCGAGGTAGTCGAGGTCAGTCCCGAGCGTGGCCGGCTCAGGGCCCGCATCTCGATCTTTGGCCGCGACACGCCCGTCGAACTCGAATTCAACCAGGTGCGCCGCATCGACGACTAGGAGGTTCTCGTGGTTTTGTTGTCCATCCTGCGTATTGTCTGGGCTCTGCTCGCTCTTGCCATCGTCGTGCTGGTATTGCTTCATGCTCCCAAGGGCGATGGGCTGGCAGCCATTGGTGGTAGCGCGCAATTGTTTTCGAGCCAGAAAAGTGCCGAGGCCAACCTGGACCGGGTGACCTGGGGTGCAGCGATTGCTTTTTTGCTTTTGAGTGTTTTCTTGAGTTCCTCCCTGGCAAGCCAGCTTGCCGGGTCTTCTACAACCACGGGTAACCCGTCTGCTCCACCGGCCCGGACCCAGCCTGCACCGGACAGTCGGCCGATTCCAGCCGCACCGCCAGTACCCGTGCCCCAGAAAAAATAGCGCACAGGTTACCTACCCGGCTATGTACACCGAACAATCTATCAACGCGATCTCACCAACTCTCTTCGTCGGCTTTTTCGCCGCTTTGTTTCTTGGCCTGGGTGCGCTGGTTTATGTAATTACAAGGGAACTCAGAAAAACGCCCTAGAGCACCTTCATCTCACCGATGCGCCACTGGGAACGATCTTTGAGCAACTGATAGCGGACCCGATAGGGACGGTCATAGGAGCGGTCAGGTTGCAGGCTTCCCCGTCTGTAGAAGTTGGCAACCTCCGCCACGCGGGCTACAACCTCAACATTGTTAGAGCGCACGGCAACGGTCTCGACGTCAAGATCGCGCAGGTCATATTTCCAGTAATCACCGGCTGCACGGGTCTGCCTTGCTCGGTCAAGCCAGATGTTCTGGGCCTTGCCGGTGAGGAGGGTTTGAAGAGCAGTAGTGGAGTATTGGGGACCAAGGGCTGCCTGCTTGGCCTGCTGCCAGTCACGCAGTACCTGGTCCGCTCGGGATGCACTCATTTCGGTCGTGTTGGTTACCTGCGGGACCGGAGCAGGTGAGACCTGCGGAGGTGGCTCAGCGGTCTGGAGCGTATCGGTGGTCTGCGGACGGACTACAGGCACACCAGTGTCCTGGCGCTGGGCAAATAGCCAGCCGCCGCCGAGCAGCAGGACAGCTAGCCCTGCCACACCCGCAACCGATACTATCCCCGAGGGGACAGCGGGGATGCGGCGGCGTGGTGTGCTGACCGGGGAGGGTGCCTCCGCTTGAGGTACGCCCTCGGACAACTGCTCCAGGAAGGTCTGGACGGATGGCCTTGCAAAGTAAGCCTGGAGACTCACATTTGCTGTGTGCAAGTCCCGGAAAGCCGGGAAGACCTCCTGCTTGAGCCACTCCTCTGAATAACAGCACAAACCCGGTAGTAAGTCAGGTTCGCTCGCCGACATCGACCGGATGTAATTGAGCGGTTGCTCCTCCTGGCAGCGCGTGAGGCATTTTTCGGCCTCATCGACCTGGCCGAGCAACAGAGCGCAAACAGCCAATTCTAGATTGACGTCCTGACGCTGGGAGAGCTTGATGAGATACCCGCGCGCGCGCCGAACCCACTCGGGCTCACTCTGCACGAAGCCCCGGGCAATGAGTGCCTGGGCCGCCAGGTACTGGGCTGCGGCCGAGGGCCGAGAGGCCTCGCGCTCAAACAGCTCCTGCTGCTCAACGACCGTCAACCGCCGCCGCACGTATTGAATGAACTGGACGAATTCCTCGCGGTCGAGCCCTGAGCCATCGTTTGCGCTACCCTCAATCCCCTCGCGCTCCTCGAGCATACCGTTGAGGACACTCAAGGCCTCAGCACGGCAGGAGGCGCTCTCCTCCGGTGGTCCGGCCAGCAACTGCAAGACCCGCTCGGGCCGCCAACGTCTACCGAGGGCATCTAACTCCTGCTGAACCGCGGGCAGGCAGTCTCCCTCGCGCAGCACTTTTTGGGCTGATTCAAGTTCACGGAAAGCGGTGGAGAGCATCGCCTGGCGGTAGGACTCCTCAGCCGCAGCCCGGTGTGTCAGCGCGATCACTAGACGTACGTCCTGGCTGTCGCCGAGCTGGAGTGAATCTTGCTCACGTTTGAGGATTTCTTGAAACTCGCCCAACTCGTAGAGCATCAGCAGGCCGACGGCCAGCTGGTGATTGTCGAGGAGCAGCGAGGGTCGCTCGCTACGGTCGCGATGGTAAGCCTCGCGCTGAAGTGGGTCTGCCAGGACTTCAGCCGCGTGCTGGAGAAGTTGCTCGCGCTGTTGAAGCGTGGTGGCCGTGAACTCGCGTCTGGGTACTTGAGCTATCCGGTCTGTGTAGGCAGGCTTGACATGGGCAAACGCGCACTGGGGAGGCAGTCCGAGAATCTGGTAGTAATCGAGCGGCAGACAGACAGGCAAGGGAGTGCTCATAACCGGGAAGAGGGAGGAAGTGTTCCTCAAAAATTAAGAATACCTCCAGAAACGACCGACGGCATGAATAAGTCTTAGAACGATGGAAATCTATATTCTGTGACCCGATCCACTGCTGCTAAGGAGCATCCTGACCGAGGCTAAACCTGCCACCGACGCGAAAGGTGGTCCCGGGAGCCGGAACCCCGGCTGTGTACTCGTAGCTTGTATCGGTGAGATTGAAGACACTCGCGCTCAGAGTCAGAAAGGGCGTCAGCGGCACGTCTACATTCAGGTCCAGCGTCGCCCGGGCCGGAACGCCAAAAGGGTCTTCCCCACGGCGTTGCCCCCCGGAGTAGCGGCCCAGGAGGGTAGCGTTCACCCCCCTTTCCGCATAACTCACGGCCAGAGTCACCCGATTAAAGGGAATGTTGAGGTCCTGGTACTGGTAGAAAAAGAGGGTATTGTCGCTTGAATCGACCGGACCAAAGTTACGAGCGTCCGTGTTCGTCCAGACAGCGCGCACCCGCAAGTGCTCGGCGACCTGCCAGTCACCGGTGAACTCGATGCCGCTCGCACGGCGGCTATCCAGGTTGCGTTGCTGTTGTAAAAATAAATTGGGATCGGCAGGGTCGGGGTTGCGAAAGACGAATGTACCAATGGCCCCGTCCAGATAAGTGTTGAAGTAGGTTGCCCGAAAGGCGAGGTTCGGTTGCGGGGTGACATCTACCCCCAAGTCGTAGGTGATCCCCGTCTCGGGTCTGAGGGCGGGATTGGGGCGGAAGATGCCGCCGGCAACGAACAGATCGGCGATGCTCGGGGCATTGAAGACCTGTGACCAGTTGGCCCTGAGCGAGACGAGACGACTCGGACTGTAGCGCAGACCCACGGCGGGAGTCGCAACCACACCGAACTGGGTGCTGTAGGTATAGCGCAGGCCGAGGTTTGCCTTAAGTTGCGGGCTGAAACTGATGTCATCAATCAGAAAGGCCGAACTGCGTGCGATGGTGCGATCCAGGAAAGCCACGCCCCGACTTTCTTGCTGGTAATTGCGATCCTCGGTGAAGTTCAGGCCAAAAGAGAGGGTTTGACCGGGTGAGATCTGGGTGTTGAGGGCCGTCTGGACCTCGAATTTGTTGCCTTCGAAGTAGGATTGGCCCAGCGCACCCACTCTGAAGTCGCCTTCGCCGCCTAAAAAATTGGAGTTGATGGGAAAGCTCGTGGGCCGGAAGCGCGGGCTGCTGAAGCGGTAGAGAGACACATAGCTATTGAGGGAGGTCGTGGGTGTCAGGTCGTGGTCCCACAAAAGGGCGGCCTCCGT
>JACMIX010000197.1 GCA_014380935.1 Gloeobacterales cyanobacterium ES-bin-141
AGCGTCGTGAACAAGCCCTTGGTCGTTCCGATGGCAGAGATGGCGTACAGTAACCCAAAATGGGGATGCTGCAGGTATTGTTCTTGCATAGGGGAAGTAATTGTTATATAGGATACTAAGGTAGGAAGCCGGGTTTGTCACCCGTTTGGATGCTCTTCGAGGCGCACTCGGGTGGTGAGCCATCCGAACTACTGCCCTGCCCCTATTACCTGGTCGAGAAGCGGACGAAGTACCATTGTCGGAATTGCCGTTCGAGGATAGTCCGCCGTGAGTGTGACGTTCGATATTCTGGAGCAACTCAATCCTTCACAGCGTAAGGCAGTAGAGCATTTCTGCGGCCCGTTACTGGTCGTGGCCGGGGCCGGGAGCGGCAAAACGCGCATCCTGACCTACAGGGTTGCCCACCTGATCCGCGCCCACGCGGTTGATCCCGAGGACATCCTTGCCGTTACCTTCACCAACAAGGCAGCGGGCGAGATGAAAGAGCGCATCCTCAAATTGTTCTCGCAAGATGCCGCCCATCAAGAAGGAGCAAGCTACGAAAGTTTGAACGAGGGCCAGGTGCGGCGTCTCGAGAACCGGGTGCGCAAGGAATTGATTCAACCTTTGTGGGTTGGAACTTTCCATGCCCTGTGTGCGCGTATGCTGCGCTACGACATCGACAAATACAAAGATGCCAGGGGGCGCAGCTGGCAGCGCAACTTCAACATCTTCGACGAATCGGACGTCCAAGACCTCGTCAAGCAACTCGTGCTCAAGGAGTTCAACCTCGATGAGCGCCGGTACGCGCCGCGGGCCGTGCGCTCGACAATCAGCCGGGCCAAGAATCAGGCTCAGACACCCGCCGACTTCTGCGAGGCTGAGGGCAACAGCCTGCGTGCCCGCACGATCAGCCAGGTCTACGAACGCTACCAGGACGAGCTGGCGCGCAACAACGCTCTGGATTTCGACGACCTCATCTGGGTACCGGTGCAGTTACTTTCCCAGCGCGCCGAGGTGCTCGAGTACTGGCACCGCCGTTTCCGGCACATTCTCGTCGATGAGTACCAGGACACCAACCGCACCCAGTACGAACTGATCCGCTTGCTCGCCACCAACAACCAGGTGCGCAGTGCGTGGGACTGGCAGAACCGCTCCATCTTCGTGGTCGGGGACGCGGACCAGGCTATCTACAGTTTCCGTCAGGCGGACTTCCGGATCTTAATGGATTTTCAGGCTGACTTCGGTGATGGACTACCTGACACGCAGACCAGAACCTTGATCAAGCTCGAAGAAAATTACCGTTCCTCCGCCACCATCCTCGAACTGGCCAACCACCTGATTGCCAACAATGTCGAGCGCATCGACAAGATTCTAAGGCCCACCCTGCCGGCCGGTCGGCCGGTGCAACTCTACCGGGCGGATGACGAGGTAGCCGAGGCCGAGTTCATCGTTAACCAGATGCGCCAATCGGAACAGATCGAGCCCGACCGACTCTGGCGTGATTTCGCGGTCCTCTACCGGGTTAACGCCCAGTCCCAACCGATCGAGGCGGTCCTGTCGCGCTGGGGCATTCCCTACGTGATCGTCGGGGGACTGAAGTTCTACGATCGTCGCGAGATCAAGGACATCCTCAGCTACCTCAAAATCATCCACAACCCGTCCGACTCGCTCAGTCTCAAGCGCGCCATGACCGTCCCCAAGCGCGGCATCGGTAAGACGACCCTCGATAAACTCGAAGGGGCTGCCGGGGCGTTGCAGATGTCCCTGTGGGACCTGGTGTGCGACCAGACCAGTGTCGAGAACATGGTCGGCCGCACTAGCGGGCCTATTTTGCAGTTTGTACGCTTCATCGAGCGTCTGCGCAGCGAGGCCGAGCACGCGAGCATCTCCGAGTTGCTCGACCGGATCCTGGCCGAATCGGGCTATGTCGCCATGTTGCAGGCCGAGGGTACCGACGAGGCCCAGGGGCGGCTTGAGAACGTGCTCGAATTGCGCTCGGTCGCCCAGCGCTTTGAGGAGGAATCGGACGACACCGCTCTGGAGGCGTTTCTAGCCAATGTTTCGCTGGCCTCGGACCTCGACAACCTCGATGACGAGCGCAACCATGTCTCGCTCATGACATTGCATGCAGCGAAGGGTCTGGAGTTTCCGGTCGTCTATCTATGCGGTCTCGAGGAGGGACTCTTTCCGCATTTCAGGGCCGTCCAGGAAGGTGATAGCAGTGCCCTCGAGGAGGAGCGCCGCCTCTGTTACGTGGGGATCACCCGTGCCAAGGAGCACCTGTTTCTCTCCTATGCCCAGAACCGGCGCCTGTACGGTGACCGGCAACCGGCGATCCCCTCGCGCTTTCTCGAAGAGCTCCCGGAGCAAATGCTCGCGGGCAAGACACCGGGCCGGGCCGGTACAAAGCTGCGGCGCGAAGAACGCTTGAGTGTCGCGGCCAGGCCATCCGCTCCACCACCCCCCACCACGCGACGCCGCCAGGTAAGTGAAGACTGGGTCGTGGGAGACCGGGTGCTCCACACCCAGTTCGGCCAGGGCCAGGTGACGCACATCTTTGGCGAGGGGCAAAAGCAAATCATTGCGATCAGCTTTCCGGGTCTGGGCAAGAAGCTCCTTGATCCCCGCATTGCACCTTTGCAAAAGGTTAAAGTGCTACCTGAGTCAGGCTCGTAAGATTGGTGAGACTTCGTGCAAGAGTCCCGGTGAGCATCAGGTTTTAGATCGCGATCTAAAACCTGGCGTGATCTTCATTACCAAAACTGATAGTAGGCATAAATTGACCACTGTGAACCCTACAAAGTGAAGTCTTGCCCTTACAATTGCCTTAGTCTGCGGCCTATGTCTCGTGGAACCTCCATTTCATCTCCCCATCTCACTCACCCAAGTACTAAACCTATGAATACCACTACCGAAAACTACCTTGGCCAGCTACTCGAACTCCAGCTCGAACTTGAGAAGCTGCAAGCCCATGTCCTGATGTGTCGGCTCACGGATAAACCATCTCCCACTCAATCAATCGAGACCGTAGACCCAGTACTTACCCCACTGACCAGATAACCCGCCGTCTTCGCCCCGATGATCGGGAGTTGATACTGATGAGCCTACGCTTCTACTACTGCGGGGAGAGTCACAGTAAAGGTACTACCGCGGCCTACTTCACTATCTAGTTCTAGAGTTCCCTGGTGTGCTTCAACGATTTGCCGGGTGAGGTGTAGACCCAGGCCGCTTCCACCTTTATTGTGTTTACCCTGGGCAAAGCGTTGAAAAAGGAAAGCCTGCTCTTCCTTAGGGATTCCGGGTCCGGTATCGCTAACTGCCAGGCTAACTTTGCTCGAATCTGAGTGGATGGCTGTGACGGTGATCGTCACCTCACCCACATCCGCGAACTTGAGTGCGTTGCCCAGCAGGTTGGTCAGGACGCGCCGCAGTTCGAGTCGGTCGCCGATGACATTGGGAATCGAACCTTCGTGAACGACCGACAGGCGCAAATCCTTCTGGGTAGCGAGGGCTGAAAGCTCGTCGCTGACGTGGTCGGTGAGTTCGACGAGATCGACCGGACGGAAATGCAGGCGCTTGGACCCGGCTTCGTAGCGATAGACCTCAAGCAGCATATTCACAAGTTCGAGCAAATTGCTGTTGGAGCGGGCCAGGGTGCGTACAGCGTCGGCCATGACCTCGGGCATTTCACCGAGGGCTCCCTGGGCCATCAGGTCCAGCACCCGGTCAGCGGCGACCATGGGAGTGCGCAGATCGTGGGCGAGGCGAGAAACGAAGTCCTGGCGCTGGCGGGCGATCAGGTCCCGCTCGTCGATTGAGTGCTTGAGGCGCAGCAAAGAGCGGACGCGGGCAAGCAACTCCTCCGCTTCGATAGGCTTGCGGATAAACTCATCCGCGCCGGTATCGAGGCCTAAAGCCGCGCTCGGCCGGTCAGAAGCAGTGACCAACAAGATGGGTAAAAAGGGCAGACTCGTATCCGCTTTGAGCCGACGGGTGACTTCATAGCCATCCATTCCCGGCATCATCACATCCAGCAAGATCAGGTCAGGAGTTGAGCGATAAACTTTCTGGAGACAGGCGTGACCGCTACTTGCCGTCTCAATCCGGTAGCCCTCTTCCTCTAGAAGGAGTTGGACGAGAGCGATATTGTCCGGTAGGTCATCGACGACTAGAATCTTCTCGGGCAAAGGGCGCATGGTTGGCTTCCAAGGTATACATTTTTGCAAGTTGAGGGATGGTCGGTGTCTGTTCAGGACGGGAAGTAGAACCTGTCTCCTTGGGGATAGTAAAGCTGCTGACCCTGTACATCACCAACAACGCTGCTATCAACTGGTGGGACAGGGCGAAGGTGCGAGGGTGACCCGGCCAGAACAATAGCCTGGCTGATGGCCGGGACTACGCGTCGAGGTAGTTCGACCCGAAAAGTAGACCCGGCACCCGGGGTGCTCTCGACGGTAATGCTTCCACCCATCATGTGAACAAGTCTGTCTGTGATTGCAAGTCCCAGGCCCGTACCCCCGTGCTTGCGGGTTGGAGTTTGATCAAGCTGATAAAACTCCTTGAAAATACGCTCAAGCTCCTCCTGGTGGATGCCGATGCCGGTGTCCTGCACACTGAGAGTGAGTTGCTCGGTTCGCAACTCGTTCACTTCCACCCGAACCTCACCGGACTCGGTGAACTTGATGGCATTGGAGAGCAGATTAACCAGTACCTGACGCAATCTGGCCGGGTCGTTGGTAGCCCGGGAGTCCTTGATTTGCGAGTTAACTTTGAGCCCCAAACCTTTCTGGTCTGCCAGGGGACGCAGGCCCTCGACGGTGGATTCGACCAGCTCAGTCAGGTTTAATTCCTCACAACGCAATTCGAGACGGCCTGCCTCAATCTTGGAAAGATCGAGCACATCGTTGATAAGTGATAGCAAGTGCTTGCCATTGTTGAGAATACGTTGAACCATGTCGAGCTGTTGAGCATTTAGTTGCTTCACGGGATGCTGACGCACCAGGAGTTGACTGAAGCCAATAATGGCGTTCATGGGTGTGCGCAGTTCATGGGACATGTTGGCCAGGAACTGGGACTTGAGCTGTGTTGCTTCGAGCAGTTGCAGGTTCTGGGCCTGGATCTGCTGGCGCTGGCGCTCGAGCTCCCGGTTGCCCGATTCGAGTTCGTACTTCTGGTTCGCAAGCACGTCGTTCTGGGCGGCAAGGCGCTCTTCACGTTCCTCGAGGGTGTTGATGAGCTGGGCATTGTTGATGGCAATCGCGGCCTGCTCACCGAAGGCTGCGAGCAACTTGCGGTCCTCGTCTTCAAAAGCGCTCGTATCCTCCCAGTTGCCAATCGCAAGTACACCCAGACGACCCGCCCGTGCCGATTCAATCGCAACCGCCAGGACCTGGGCCGGCAGTTCGCTGAGTGTACGCTGTCCGGCCGTGGGCATGACGTTGCCCTGCACCATCTGTGCGGTGCCGGTCGAGAAGACCTGACCCAGGAGACCCTCGCCGGGTCTCAAGGGACCGTGTGCCCAGAGATTGTCCTCCGAGATACCGGCGCTTGCGGTCAGTTCGAGCAGGTCGTGCTCCCGGTGATAGAGCACGATCAGGCAGAATTGGGCACCGGGAATGGCATCTGTCACTGCATCTACCAGGGTCTGTAGCAGGCCCGGCAGGTCACTTAGTTGCTGATTTACCAGGTTGGTGAGCCGTTGGAGGGTACGCAGTTGCTGTTGCTGTTTGGCGAGGACACGATTGGCATGCTGGATGACAGCACGCTGTTGTTGCTCGCGGCTGATGTCGCGCAGGACCGCCACTCCCCCGATGACTCGTCCGTCATTACTCCGCAGTGGAGCCGCTCTGGCATTGACAGTCAGCCCCGAGCCGTCCGGGTGGCGGATGTAGTATTGCCCCTCGATTGCCTGATTGGTCCGGATCGCTCGCTTGAAAGGTAGATCCTCCTCGCGCACCGGTGTTCGATCAAGTTTATAGATGCCGAAGTACTCGCTGTAGCGCTCGGGAGGCATTGCGTGTACCTCGGCCTCGGGGCGTCCGAAAATCTCGAGCCCGGCCGGGTTGATCTGCAAAACACATCCATCCGCATCCGCGAGAATAATGCCGTCAGCCAGTTGCTGAAACAGAGTTTCAAGTTCCTCGCGTTGCCGGGCAATGGTTTCGACACTGCGGGCGTTGAGAATAGCGGTGCTCAGGCGTTGCTGGAGGCTCGCGAGCAAATTGCTCAGTTGTTCGCTCAGAGGCGTGAACCCGGCCAGAAAAAGCACACCGACGACCTCTTCTTGCTGGATAAGCGGCCAGGCAGACATATAAGGAGGACTGATTTCTCCCATGGGTGTGGCGTAGCCCGGCGTACTCGGGTCTTTGCGGTGCTCCAGGCGTTGAGTGGTAGCCAGGGCGGCTGCTTGACCGACTAGCCCTTCGCCAACGGCAAGCCTGGTGGCGGGTGCGTGGCTGGCAAATCCGTGGCAAGCAGAAAGGGTAAGCGAACCTTTCTCGAGCAGGTATACAGCACCCAGACGGGCATCGGTCTGCCTGCACAGCTCAAGCAGAACATCGTCGAGCAACTTCTGGAATGTCCCTGCTGTCATCAGCACCTGGTCGATGGCCTGGACTCCGCTCTGGATGTCGCGCGAGCGCAACTGGGCTGTCTTGATCTCCAGCTGAGAAGCCATGCGATTAAACAGCAGGGCAAACTGACCCAATTCATCAGGTCGGCGTACCTGTGCCCGTGCGGAGAGGTCCCCTTCGAGCAAGCGCTGGGCCATCTGCGAAAGCGCATCGAGAGGTGCGCGAATGCTGCGCACGACCGAAAAAGCTATCCAACTTCCAAGTACCATTCCTCCCAATAATAAAAGCAGTGCCGCTGCGAGCAAGGCGCGTCTCTGATCGCGCTGTTCTTCCCGCAACTGCTCAAAGTTGGTCTTGCTGGTATTTTGCAAGGCATCGAGACTTGTGCGGAGCCGGGTCAGCAACTGTTGGCTAATTGTGTTGGCGCGCGCGCGGCCCAGGTCTGCAGAACGTCCCGGCTCATCTAGATCACTTGCGCTCCTGACCTGCTCGCTCCACGCTCTGGCCTCATCACTGACAATATCAATAAGATCGATTAATTCACTATCGCCGGTGACAAGTGCTAACCGGCGAGCCTGACTTCTGGCCTGAAAAAAGCTGTCTCGCTCTCGCTCAAAAGCAGTTAAAAGTTTTGAACTTCTCGTAATTGCATAGCCCTGGATGTTGTTTTGCTGATCAAGCACCGCAACTTTCATGACATCGACCAACTCAATAAAACCAATCCGGCTGGATAGCGCGACCTGCTGATCGGCCAGCTGACGGTTAAAGATAATTAGCCCGATGAAGGCTGACAGAGCTACCAGAGTCAAGCTCAGACCAAAACCAAGCAGGATTCTCAGTATCAGGCTTTGACGGCGCTCGTTTGGAGCCTGTGTCATGGGCTGCCCAGCCTTTCTTTCCTGTCCTTCATACTTCATTTGCTGTATTTCACGATCACTCAGCTTCTACCCTAGGGTAGAACTCTTTTTGAACCACTTGTGAATAACGAAATCAAAGTCAAGGCTTTCACGATGATGAATGCCTTCCTAATATGTCTGTGAATAATCTTTAGCATGTGTGGTATCTACGACTGGTTTCACTCAGTTTTTCTAATGTTCAAAGAGTGATTCATATCCTAATAAGTCAAGCTGCACGAGAGTCTCCAGGTGTGCAAAACAGCTCTCGGACAGCTGCAAACGCTCTTCGCGCTTGAGCATGTCAGTCAGCTTGTCGCAGGCCGCGAGCAAAAAGCGCACGTCGTTCGAGGCATAGCGAAGTTGTTCTTCCGAGAGCTCGAGTGCTGCTCCCCAATCAGAGCTCTGGGCGGACTTATTCAACTCGGCTCCGACTAACTCCGCAATCAGATCTTTGAGGCCGTGGCGCTGGGTGTAGGTGCGTACCAACTTACTGGCAATTTTGGTGCAGAAAACTGGTCGTACAGAGATGTCCAGGTGGTATTGCAACATGGCCATATCGAACCGGGCATAGTGAAATACCTTGCGCAGACTGGTTGCCTCAAACAGACGTCTTAGCTGGGGGGCTTGCTTGACTCCTCGGTGGAACCTGACCAGACTTATATGCCCCGCGCGATCGCACATCTGTACCAGGCATAGACGGTCGCGGCGCGGCAGCAGACCCATCGTCTCGGTATCGACGGCCAGGAGACTACCTTGGAGGTAGGCGTCCACGGCGTCTGCTGTGAGATCATCGACAAAAATATTGAAGTCTTTATCAGACATCAGCACCCTGTTCGCAAAGCCTGATTGTACCCGCCCTCAGAGTGTTCCTGGCCCAGCCTGAGTAGTGTTAACATTTATTGCATGAGCAACATATTGTCGGCTTCAACCCCAGTTCCCGTCCCTACTGCAACTGAAAGGTATGTTCCCGGCAGTTTGGAGGGCATGAAATCCTACGATCCAGATGTCATCTCACGCTTTTACGAGGGTAAATACTGGTCGATCATTCGACGTTGTCTACAGATCGTATTACCATTCGTGTACTTTTTTTTGCAGATTCAGTGGGACCGGTGGAGCGGCAAGGTTGAAGTCAACCAGCGTGAACGGGCTGTGAGCCTGCGCGAGATTCTCACGCGCCTCGGTCCCACGTACATCAAGGTTGGTCAGGCGCTCTCGACCCGGCCTGACCTCGTCCCGCCGCTCTACCTCGAAGAACTGACGCAGTTGCAGGACCGGCTGCCTCCGTTCTCGAACGAGAAAGCCTTCGAGCTGATTCGCATGGGTTTGGGACGTTCTCACCAGCAGATTTACGCCGAGTTTGACGAGGTGCCGGTCGCTGCCGCATCGCTTGGTCAGGTGTACAAAGCCCGCTTGAAGACCGGTGAGCAGGTTGCAGTCAAAGTTCAGCGTCCCAACCTCGAAGGGATGGTTACGCTCGATCTTTATATTCAGCGCGCTGTACTCGGCTGGGTCGAGCGCAATATTGCCTTCGTCAAAAGTGACCTGCAACTGATTCTCGACGAGTTTGGTCGCAAGCTCTTCGAAGAGATGGATTACGTTCAAGAAGGTAAAAGCTCCGAACGTTTCGCGGCTCTTTTTACCGGGTTGCAGGAGATATACGTACCCAAGATCTACTGGGATTACACCTGCAAGCAGGTCCTGACCATGGAGTGGATAGATGGTATCAAGCTGACGAATCTGCAAGAAGTCGAGACGGCAGGGCTCAACGGCCGCAAGCTGATCGAGGTTGGTGTGCAGTGCTCGCTCAGGCAGTTGCTCGAGCACGGTTTCTTCCACGCCGATCCCCATCCGGGCAATCTCATGGCCATGCGTGACGGACGGCTTGCCTATCTCGACTTCGGCATGATGAGTGAAGTGCAGCCCGACCAGCGTTATGGTCTCATCGACGCGATCGTGCACATGGTCAACCGTGACTTCGAGGCCCTGGCACACGATTATGTGCGACTGGGCTTTCTCAAGCCCGGGGACGACCTCACTCCGATTGTGCCCGTTCTGACCCAGGTTTTTGGCGAGGCCCTGGGATCGAGCGTTGCCGAACTCAACTTCAAGAGCATCACCGACAAGATGTCCGGGATGATGTTCGATCTACCTTTCCGTGTCCCTGCCTATTACGCGCTGATTATCCGTTCGTTAGTCACCCTCGAAGGGATTGCAATCAGCATCGATCCCGACTTCAAAGTTCTCGAAGTGGCTTATCCCTATATTGCGAACCGCCTGCTGACTGACGAAGCGCCACAGTTGCGCCGCTCGTTGACTGACCTGCTTTTCAAGGACGGGAGCTTCCGCTGGAACCGCTTGGAGAATCTGGTTCGCAACGCGCGCGACTCGCGGGACTACAACTTCAACCAGGCCCTCGACAAGGCAGCGGATTTTCTGCTCTCCGAGCGGGGCCAGACCATTCGTGAAAAGTTGCTGGTCGAGTTGACTTCGGGTAAGGGAGAGGGGACCAAAAACCTGGGGCGCTTCTGGAATATCCTGCGCGAAGATCCCAGGTTCGATGCATCTCGTCTTTTGCCCGTACTGAGTAAGTTGGTCCTCAAGCCCGAGGGCCGCGACCTCAGCCGCCGTCTGGCCGGAAGGTTGCTCGAACGCGAGCTTGCCCGGTTGATCCGCCGCACCCTACTACCCGAGGCCGAGTTACCGAGGCCCGCCAGAACTGCTGTAGGCAGCTTGCCCATCTGACTACCTGACTACTATTCTGAAGCTGGTCGTCGAGTGAGTTCGTAATGTCTAAGTTTTATGCAAAGTTGAACGCCTCCTTGCAGGAGTTCATTCGGACCCAAAAAATCTTTTTTACTGCTACTGCACCCGAGGATGGCCGGATCAACCTCTCACCCAAGGGAATGGATACCTTCCACTGCATCGACGACACAACCGTTGCCTATCTGGACCTGACCGGCAGTGGCAACGAGACGGCGGCCCATCTAAGCGAAAACGGGCGGATCACGGTGATGTTTTGCAGTTTCACCGAGGAGCCCCTGATTCTACGGTTGTATGGCGCAGGAAGGGCGGTTTTGCCCAGACATGCAGATTGGAGCGCCTTTCACGCCCACTTTCAACCGGTGGCGGGGGAGCGCCAGATTATCGTGATCGAAATTCAGGCGGTCCAGACGTCCTGCGGCTACGCTGTACCGGTCTACGATCTAAAAGAAGAAAGACAAAAACTGGTGCAGTGGGCCGAGCGCAAAGGCGAAGCGGGCATTCAAAAGTACTGGCACGAAAAGAACCGACGGAGTATCGATGGTTTGCCGACCGGCCTCCTAGAATAAGCAACCATCAACATGGTTCGTACTTTATGGGGAATTTAGTGCATAGCAACGACCTGTCCACCCATCCGCTTCCGATTGAGGGAGTGTTGGAGCGCGAGATTGAATGGGTAGCCCCGGATACTTTCCTCGTGGATGTTGTTACCCGCCTCAGCCGACTGGAGGGTAGTTGCGCCCTACCCGGTATGGAAGCTTTTCCAATCATGGCTTTGATGGGAGGTACGAAAGACGGGTGTGTGCTGGTGATGGAGAATGCTCGTCTGACCGGTATTTTCACCGAGCGCGATGCAGTGCGTCTCGCGGCCCTGGGTATCAACTTTGCGGCTGTGCGGGTTCGCGACGTGGTCAGGGCTGAACTGGTCACTCTCACCTATGTCCCGGGTCAGAATCTCTTTGCTGCCCTGACCCTTTTTCGTCTGCACCGCATTCGCCACCTGCCGGTGCTTGACCAGACGGGTGAGGTGATGGGTATTGTGACTGCCGATAGCATACGCAGGGCTTTACAGCCGGCTAACTTGCTTACCCTGCGTACGGCTGGAGAGGTGATGCAACGGCATGTCATCCATGCCCCTCCCAAGGCATCCGTGCTGGACCTGGCCAAGTTGATGGTCCTGCACGAGGTCAGCTGCGTGGTGGTTGCCAAGACCCGGGATGATGTGGGTGTCTTACCCGTGGGTATTGTCACCGAGCGAGACATCGTGCAGTTTCGCTTCCTGGAGATGGACCTGGAACGGACGACCGCTGAGATGGTGATGAGTACACCGCTATTTGCTCTCTCTCCCCGAGATAGTCTGCTCACAGCCCACCAACAGATGCAACAGCGGCATGTTGGTCGTCTGGTGGTATCGGGCGAACGCGGGGAGCTAGTCGGAATCCTTACCCAGACGAGCCTGTTTCAGGTACTGGACCCGATCGAAATTTTTGGCGTGGTGCAGGTGTTGCAGCAAACCGTTGACCGTCTGGAGGCAGAAAAGGTTGCCCTGTTGCAAGACCAGAATCTTCAGCTGAGTACCCGGCTGGAGCAAAACACAGCGCAATTGCGCTGGCAAGCAGAGACTTTGAGTGAGCAGGCCGCTCTGATCGAGATGGCTCAGGATGCGATCTTTATTTGTGACGCGCAGGGGCGAATCGTCTCCTGGAACCGGGGAGCGGAGCAACTGTACGGCTGGACAGAGCAAGAAGTACAGGGTCAGTCCCTCCACATCCTCCTGGCTACTGTTTTCTCGACCAGTTTTGAGCAGGTTCAGTTCTTGCTGCTTGAGACAGGTCACTGGGGAGGCGAGCTGACTCACACATGTCGCGATGGCACACAGGTGCTTGTCGAGAGTCGGCAGGTAGTGATGCGTGGCACACAGGGGGAAGTAAAAGCCATTCTCGAGATTAACCGTGACATCACTATGGCAAAGCGGGTTGAAGAAGCCCTGCGCCAGAGTACCCAGCGGCTCGGGTTTGCCCTCGAAGCTGCCGAGCTTGGCGAGTGGTCCATGAACCTGCAGGACCATACCGCTTCGAGGTCGTTGCGCCACGATCAGATTTTTGGGTATGAGGAGCTACTGCCGCAATGGACCTACGAGATGTTCCTGAAGCATGTACTGGACGAGGACCGGCCGGTTGTGAATGCGTTGTTCGAGGTGGCCTTGAGTGAGGGAGGAGCGTGGAATTTTGAGTGCCGGATACGACGAGCTGACGGTACAATCCGCTGGATCAGCGCCCGAGGACGTGTCTGGCAAGATGCCGGGGGAAAGCCTGAGCGGATGCTCGGGGCCGTGGGTGATATCACTGAGCGCAAGCTGATCCAGTTCGAGCGCGAAGATTTGCTTGAGCGCGAACGGACGTCCAGGGCTTTGGCCGAGGAGGCCAATCGCATCAAGGACGAATTTCTGGCCACCCTCAGCCACGAGTTGCGCTCGCCCCTGAATGCGATGCTTGGCTGGGTGCAGATTCTACGTGGAAGAAGGCTTGATGCGGCAACTCAGGCACGGGGCCTGGAGGTCATCGAGCGCAACGCCCGTTCCCAGAACAAGCTCATCGAAGACCTGCTGGATGTCTCACGCATCATTACCGGCAAGTTGCGCCTCGATGTTCAGACAGTTACCCTGGCAGACGTGATCGAGGCAGCTCTCGACATGGTGCGTCCAGCGGCTCAGGCCAAGGCCGTGCGACTTTCTCAAGTGCTTGATTCAAGGGCGGGACCAGTGGCGGGTGATACCAACCGCCTGCAGCAGGTGGTATGGAACTTGCTCTCCAACGCGGTCAAGTTCGCACCCAAGGGTGGCCGGGTGCAAATCGAGTTGCGGCGCGTCAACTCACATATCGAAATCATTGTCACCGATAGCGGCGTGGGCATCGCGCCCGAGGTGCTGCCTTACGTGTTTGAGCGCTTCCGCCAGGCGGACAGCAGCACTACTCGCGTACACGGGGGGTTGGGACTTGGACTCGCCATTGTCCGGCAGTTGACGGAACTTCACGGTGGTACGGTCACAGCGGACAGTCCCGGTCCGGGACAGGGAGCCACCTTCACGGTGTACCTGCCAGTACGCTCAGTGAATCACACCGATGCCGGGGGGGAGGGAGTGCATCCAGCTACGACCGACCTGCTGCCACGCCTGGCCGAACTTCCCCGATTGGATGGGATGCGTGTGCTGGTAGTGGACGATGAGCCGGATAGCCGCGAGATGATTAAAGCGGTGCTCGAATTGTGCGGAGCGGATGTTGTGACCGCCGTGAATGCCGCCGAGGCCTTTGCCCTGGTACAGCGTTCACAATTCAATGCAATGGTCAGCGATATCGGTATGCCGCTGGAGGATGGCTACAGTCTGATACGACGCGTGAGGACACTCTCGGTGGATAGCGGAGGCCGAGTCCCGGCAGCCGCCCTGA
>JACMIX010000198.1 GCA_014380935.1 Gloeobacterales cyanobacterium ES-bin-141
GTCTTCGATAATCTCGATGGGTTCGGTTGCGACGACCTGCTCGCCCTCCCGCACCCGCTCCAGCAACTCGGCTAGTCGGTTGACGTGCTGGGGTCCCATGACCAAGTCAAGCTCGGGCACCCGACGCAGCAATCGCGCTCCCTCCTGCTGAGCTACACATCCGGCCAGAACGAGCGTCAGGCGTGGATTTTGACGCTTGCGACCGGCAAGGACGCCCAGGTGGGAATATACCTTGTGCTCGGCGTTGTCGCGGATGGAGCAGGTGTTCAAGAGCACGAGGTCCGCGTCGGAGCTGTCCTCGGTAATCGTGTACCCCAACGTGCTCAGGACACCCGCCATTCGCTCCGAGTCTGCCTTGTTCATCTGGCAGCCAAAGGTGACGAGGCAGGCTTTTGGAGATTGCCCGCCGGGTAAGAGTGTAGAAGGTTCGATCTGAGTCACCATTGCCATGCACTTAGCGTTAGATACCCAAGCCTACTCTTTCTAAGAAGTGGGTTGAATAACCGTGTGCCGATGCGTGTCGCGGTGTGCTGATAAAAATAGAGGATGCATGGCTAAGTGGAATTCTATTAGGTTAAATTACGCAGAAGGCATATTTGCAAAGGCAGGTTTCATGGAGAAACGGCGAGTTGTGGTAACGGGAGTGGGTGCGCTGACCCCGGTGGGCAACACAGGAGCGCAGTTCTGGGACGGATTGATGTCCGGACGCAACGGAATTCGCCGCATTACGCACTTTGACGCCTCCAGTTACGACGCGCAGATTGCCGGGGAGGTGATTGGTTTTGATCCCCTCGATTACCTGTCTAAAAAAGACGTCAAGCGCACGATTCGTTTTACCCAGTTCGCCATCGCTGCAAGCATGCAGGCTCTCAGCGACGCCAATTTCACCATCACCGACCTCAACTCGGAGCAGGTCGGCGTGATTATCGGCACTGGTACCGGCGGCATCGACTGGCTCGAGCAGCAGGCCGGCATCCTGCACGACAAGGGTCCCGACCGTGTCTCTCCTTTTATGGTTCCGCTATTCATCTACAACATGGCGGCGGGCCAAACTGCCATCCAGACCGGTGCAAAGGGTCCCAACTCCTGTACGGTGACCGCCTGTGCCGCCGGTTCGAATGCAATCGGCGACGCCTTCCGTCTCATCCAGCAGGGTTACGCCCAGGCAATGTTGTGCGGTGGTACCGAGGCAGCCATTACGCCGTTAACAGTAGCCGGTTTTGCCGCCTGCCGTTCCCTGTCGAGGCGCAACGACGAGCCCGACCGGGCCAGCCGTCCCTTCGACCGCGACCGTAACGGTTTTGTGCTCGGTGAGGGTGCGGGCGTCATGCTGCTCGAAGAACTCCATCACGCGCTCGCTCGCGGTGCGCGCATTTACGCCGAGATCACCGGCTACGCTATGACCTCGGATGCTTTCCATATGACCGCTCCGGTTGAATCTGGCGAGGGTGCTGCCCGGGCAATCAGCCTTGCCCTCAAGGATGCGGGTATCTATCCCGACCAGGTGGACTACATCAATGCCCACGGTACGAGCACCGAGGTCAACGACCCAATCGAGACCCGAGCGATCAAAACAGTTCTGGGCGAACACGCCTACCGCACGACCGTCAGCTCGACCAAATCAATGACCGGCCACTTGCTGGGCGGCTCGGGCGGCATCGAAGGGGTCGCAACCGCCCTCGCCGTCTATCACGACCGCGTACCGCCCACCATCAACCTCGACAACCCCGACCCCGAGTGCGATCTCGACTACATACCCAACGTGGCGCGGACGCTGCCAGTCGAGGTTGCCCTCTCCAACTCCTTCGGCTTCGGCGGTCACAATGTCACGCTGGTCTTTCGGAAGTACCGGGAAGGGAAGTGATATCAGATCACTCCGGTCTAAGTGGCCGAGTATAAAAAACGCAACTTCACAAAAATAGTTTGACCTCCTGCAACATAGGTAGGGGGACACCCCTACCTATGTTGCAGAGAATTAACAGGTTGTGCGGCAGGTTCTTCTCCAGCTCGATACTGTTTAGACGCGCAGGTTACGGCGCTCGATATCGCTTGCCGTCTCGTCCGCCTGGATGGTCTCGGTGGTGCCGGTGAGTTCTGCTGCCCGGCGCTCGTCACCGAGTAGACCCTGGGGACGTAGCAGCATGACCAATACCATTGCCGCGCCGAATAACAGCATGCGGTACTCGGCGAAGTCTCGCAGGACCTCTGGTAATCCGCCCAGGAGTAAGGCACCGAGAATGGCACCCGGTACAGAGCCCATGCCGCCAACCACGACCATCGCCAGGACGTTTACGGACTCGATGAGGGTGAAGCTTTCCGGGGCGACGAAAGTTAACTGGCTTGCGAATAGCACGCCGATCATCCCGGCAATGGCGGCACCGCTCGCAAAAGCGAGCAGTTTGAGCTTCACGGTGTCGATGCCCATCGCCTCGGCGGCAATCTCGTCCTCACGAATTGCTACCCAGGCGCGGCCCACACGAGAGTTTTTGAGGCGTTGGGTCACGCTGTAAATGAGTGCCACAAAGCCCAGGGACACGAAATAAATCTGAATCGGCTGGTCGAGCGATAACCAGGTGAAGCCCCCCGGCCCTATCCAGGGAATTGTCGGTGAGGCAATGCCGAGGATGCCCTGCGGTCCATTGGTCAGCCAGCCCAGGTTATTGAGAGCAATGCGGATGATCTCCCCGAAGCCCAGAGTCACAATCGCCAGGTAGTCGCCGCGCAGGGGCAGGGTCGGTGCGCCCAGGAGCACGCCAAACAGGGCAGCAAGTCCTGCCGCGAAAGGCAGAATGATCCAGAAGCTCCAGCCCAGGGTGGTCGAGCAGATTGCCATCGTGTAGGCCCCGACCGCGAAGAAGGCGATGTAGCCGAGGTCGAGCAACCCCGCCATGCCAACGACGATGTTGAGTCCCATCGCCAGCACCATGTAGATGCTGATCGTGACCGCGACGTTGGCAAGGTAGCCCGGCTGAGGCGTCAGCTGTACTAGGACCGGCAGGAGCAATGCTAGTCCAAGCAGCCAGTAACGGCGCACCGGGACGGGCAAAAGAGACACCCACTTGTCGAATTGCGAGCGCATGAACAATGGAGACATCCGGCAGAATTTTACGCATCTTAGCACCCGTGCCATGCCCGAACCGTTCATCCTAGACTGCACTGGTGGTTACACGAGATGTGCCTGTCCAGGAGTAGTTCAAGACTGATTGGGATCTTCGAGTTGCTGTCTCAGTCTTGTGTATTGCTCGGGGGTGTTGCAGTTTTGCAAAGGCAGATCCGGTTGGGCGAGCAGCCTGTGGGGCACAGTCGGAATAAAGTGCTGAAAAGAACGTTGCCCACCCGCCAGATAGGTTTCCATGGCTCTTAGAACATCACGGTGGTAGAAAGCAGTCAGGGGCTCGAAGCCCTGCTCCGAGTGGGAAATGTGTACTTGTACAGAGCTTTGGCAGAGTTCCTCGGCGCAACCACGTAGCCAATTGGTGTCTAGCGTAGGTGTGTCACAGCCCAGCGCCAGGTTCCAGACCGTCTGCGAAGCGCGCATCCCCGAGTAAAGGCCCATGAAAGGCCCCTGACTCACTTCTAGATCCTCAACCCACACGGCTTCGGGTAGCCACGCCTGGTAGCGCTCGGGAGTGGAAGTAACTACGAGCAACTGTGTGCAGACCTGCAAAGCCCGGTCGGCAACGTGACGGATGAGCGGAATGCCGGCGATCAGTAGCAGAGCCTTATCTTGCCCCATGCGCAGGCTCTGCCCGCCTGCGAGAATAATTGCCGTCAAGGGTGTGGTGAACATAGTAGTCAGCTTCGGTGTCGTTATGCGGTCCTTCGTCTACGATTACAACCTTTATGATGATCCTGACATTCGCTGGAGGCTAAGCGCATGCAGTCCACACCACATTTGTTGAAAGCTGATGCAATCGCCGCTATGGCCGAAGTACAGAAAGTTCACGGTCTTAACCCCGATGCTGTGCGCAATACGCGGTCCCTGGGCGACGCACTGGGTATGAAGAACCTGGGCGTACACCTGGTACGCGTCGAACCAGGAAAAGAGACGACCCAGTTTCACCTCCATCACCATGAGGAGGAATTCCTCTATATTCTGTCTGGACGTGGTCTAGCCTGTATCGGCGAAGAACACTTCGAGGTCGGGCCGGGAGACTTCATGGGCTTTACAGCCCCCTCCTTGCCTCATGCTCTGAGCAACCCCTTCGAGGTGGATCTGGTCTATTTGATGAGCGGCGAGCGTCGAAGCTTTGATGTAGTGGACTACCCGCGCCTGCGCAAGCGGCTTTTCCGCTTTGACGGCAAACGGCAACTTGTCGAGTGGGACAACTTGCAGAAATTCTGAGCGTCTACACGGCCAAAGCTCACTTACCTGCACTGGAACTGAGCCCTGACAACCTATTAATTTGTTCGTTGACAGGACCGGCAAAGCTTAGTAACCTGACTCCAGGGTATTAATTTTTTAA
>JACMIX010000199.1 GCA_014380935.1 Gloeobacterales cyanobacterium ES-bin-141
AATAGCCAGTACGGCTCGACGAGTTACGAGCCGCAGGTGGATCGGGCAGTCGCGCTCATTCCTGGTTGGCAACCCGACATCGTTCTGTGCGGGGGCGACATGGTAGCAGGACAGAGCCCGTCACTCAAGCGCGAAAAGATCCAGGCGATGTGGGCCGCTTTTGACCGCCACATCGGTGCCCCCCTGCGCAAGGCCCGCCTGCCCTACGGTTTCACAATCGGTAACCACGACGCCTCCGGTGAACAGGCAATCCGGGGCGGGTTTCTGTACCGTCAAGAACGTGAACTGGCAGCGGCCCACTGGAATAATTCCCAACATGATCCGGGGATAAAGTTTATTGACCGGGCCGGGTTCCCCTTTTATTACACCTTCGAGCAAAACGGCATCTTCTACCTGGTGTGGGACGCTTCCTCGGCGCGCATACCCGCAACCCAGCTTGCCTGGGTCGAAAAGAGTCTGGCAAGCAAAGCAGCCCAGGCAGCCAAACTGCGCATCGCCATCGGGCACTTACCCCTGTACGCGGTGGCAGTCGGACGGGATGAGGCGGGGGAAGTACTCGACAACGCCGACCAGCTCCGGGAGATGCTGGAGCGCTACCGGGTGCACACCTACATCAGCGGTCACCATCACGCGTATTTCCCGGGCCGGCGCAGCACACTTGAGATGCTTCACACAGGTGCGCTCGGTAGCGGCCCGCGCCCATTACTGGAGGGAAGCCTGGTACCGTGGCACACTCTGAGCGTGGTGGATGTGGACTTGCAATCCCAATCGACCGTTTATACGACCTATGATATGGAGACCCTGAAGGTCATCGACCAGCGCCAGCTGCCGAGGATGATGTTAGGACCAAATGGTATGCTCCTGCGGCGAGACGTGCAATGGCAAGATTTGTCTGGAGCAGAGCAGTCAGCCTGCCGAGAGCGCCTGGGCGATGAGCGCTGCCGCTCTTGATCTGTAAAGACCTAACAGCACGCTTGACTCGGTTCCTCGAACATTCTCGCAAGTACTTCTCTGGAAAACTATGGACCTATTGAATCGCATCTACTCCAGCCGCCGGTCCATGCAGCCACTTCTGGCCGCTACTGTAATTGTCCTGGCGATGACGGCCTGTGCACCCAACCCCGACACCGGGACCAATCCCGATTCTATCCCCTCGGGTGCTGCAACCTCCGATACGATCAACGAGGGCAGCGGTCCGGCCGAGAGCACACCCTGACGATCATATTGCTGACATCCGTACAGAGAGACCCATGAGCAACCCTGACGAGTCAGGCGGCGTTCAGTTGCCGCCCCAAAACCTGAGTGGCTACCGGACTGTTGCCGGTCTGTTTGCAAGACAGGCTGAGGCACATCGAGCCGTTCGGGAGCTCAAGGCGGCAGGGTTCGTCGATGAGCAAATCGGCCTTGCCCTGTGCGAGGACAGTGGGCCGGATGGTATCCCCCTGTGCGAGCGCATTGAACCAGATGAGTTGATCGAACCGGCGCTACCGACGGTGGGAGCTATCGGAGGAAGTTTGATTGGGGGCTGGGTCGGGCTCCTGGCCGGGCTCAGTGCGCTCATCATCCCCGGACTCGGGCCAGTTCTGGCGGGTGGGGTACTCGGTTCTCTACTGGTTGGGGTGGGTCTTGGTGCCGCCGGGGGCGGTGTGGTAGGTGCCCTAGTCGGTACAGGGCTCTCCGAATCGGAGGCACAGCACTTCGAGCATGGTCTGCAATCGGGTGGAATCCTGGTAACAGTACAGACCACAGGCCGCGTACCGGAGGTACTGGCCATCTTGCAGCGTTGCGGTGCGGATACGGGACCTGACGACGCATCAACTCCTATCCAGGTTCAGACTACCCCTGATTGACGGTACTCTTCACAACAGGCACCGTCTTGAAGCACATCATGAAGGGCACTGAGATCAAGGCGCGTACGGATTGCCATTGAGCTGCCCGTTAGTGACACTCCTGAGGTAGTAGCCGGTCGTGGGCCGGTTTCTCAAGTTAAAGGTGCCACCGCTGGTAACTTTCCAGATTTTGTAGTTGGAGTACGTCAGAGGCGTACCGGGTTCACACACTTCAGGCGCATGATCGCCGAGTACAAAATACGCAGGACCGGCTCCTTTCACTCGGGCGAGGCCATTTTTGTCCACGACGACGGAGGTCTGCTCGTTGACTGCGACACCCAGGGCATTTGAGGTAATACCATCCTGGATTTGACGGGCGACAAAGGCCATGGTGCGGCCCATGCGGTCACGCGTGACGAAGTGGGTATCTGTAATCGTCGCGTCTAGATCCTGCCAGCCAAAAAAGCCATAGGTAAAGTGAATGTAGGGGTGGTAGGGGTTGGCTAGAGCCTGGGCGGAGGTCACGCTGCCCGTACACGCGTCATAGACAAAATCACTCTGGATCGCTGTACCCGCACTTGTTCCACCGACCCCACCACCGCGGGTATAGACGGCCTCGACTGCCGTTTCGACTCCTGTTCCTTTGAAATACCGGACATAATCACACTGGTTGCCGCCCGCGAAAAAAATTACTTCGGCGTTCTGGACAGTGGCAACGACATCGGACTTGTTGGAGTCCCTTGTACTGGTTATCACCAGCGTCTCCACCGAATCTACGCCGTTCATGGCGTAGATCGGGTCGTTGTAGCCGTCATCACCCGAAGACCTGAGCACAACGACGTCTATTTTGGTCGCGCAATCGGTGCAACCCCTGACCTTGTCGATCATCCATTGAATAGCCGGATCCACATCTGTACCTCCGCCACCAAGGTCGTGGGCAGGACCCGCGAGTGCCGGAGCGACATCAGCAGGATTGCCCGTCACGTAACGCGTAACCCTGGCCTCAGCGGGTGCTGCCAGGACAACTATTCCCAGCAGGAGTCCGAGCCTGATTGAGTCTTTAAAAGGTATAAAAAGCAACATTTTAGTACCCAAGTTTGCCTTTACGAAAATACAACAGTTCGTCCAGTTTCCCAAACATTTTTCAGATTTTGTATGACTATTCAAATTCTGGGCGGTTGTAAGAAGCTATTCAGACCCCGGCCTCTGCCTCGTGATCGGTCCGAGTGCGTTTAGCAGTCCCAATGTATGGAACAGCTGACAGGGAAGTTTCCAGAAGCACTATAAAGTGTCTTAGATTACAAAATGATACTGCCGCTCTCCTTAGGATGAACTGGCTGCGCAGGCACCGGCTTGCATGGCTCACGATTCAAGCAAAGCGTAAGGAGAGCGACTGCGATGGCGAAGACACCCCAAGACGTCCTGAAGATGATCCAGGACGAGGGCGTAAAGATGGTTGACTTGAAGTTTATAGATTTGCCGGGTACTTGGCAGCACTGTTCATTTGCCCCCAGCATGATCGACGAGGAAGTATTCGCCGAGGGTAC
>JACMIX010000200.1 GCA_014380935.1 Gloeobacterales cyanobacterium ES-bin-141
GATCCCGCTGGCGCTGGGCTACATCGTGCTGATCGCGAGCGTGGTGCTGCTGCTCGACCGGCTGGCGGTGCCACGCGACTGGCGCTTCGGCCTGGCGCTCTTCGCGGTCAACGGAGTATCGCCCGAAGATAGCAAAGGCCGGAAAAATGTCCCAGTCAAGGCGTCCGTGGAAGATCGAGTGAGAGATGTTGCTCACGAGATCCGCGTTGTACGCCAGACGGCCATCGCCTCCGGTAACATCCGAGCCGGCATTGCCGAAGATGAAGTTGGTGTCGGAGCCGCTCACGTTCACGTAGCTGTACCCGAGCCCGATGTCGATGCTCGGCGTCGGCTTGATGCCGAGTTCACCGGCTACCTGGGTGCTACCGCCAACGATACCGCCGCTACCGAAGCCGACTGCCTGTCCCCCATCCTCAGCCAGGTAGATGCCTCGCAAGGAAAAGGCGTTGGAGAAACGCAGGTCTATATGACCACCGGGCCGGTTGCCGGTCTGGATGCCGACATACAAAGGGTCACGGCGGAAGTTACGGAAGGAGATGTTCTGTCCTTCGTTCTGGGTGTACTTGTTGCGTCCTATGAGGTCGATGTTCTCCATTTGCGGGCCGAAGCGCACGCGCAGGTTGCGGTTGCCCCCAAAGAGCGATACCGGAAAGTCATAGTAGACCTTGTCGAAGGAGACCGTGGCAAGACCTGTGGTCGAACTGCCGACCGAGCCAACGTAGTCGATGCGGCCTACGTTGAAGGGGGCCGATTCACCAGCGCTGCCGCCGAGGCGTACGCGTAACTGGTCACCCTCGGTGATGAGTGAGTTGGCCCGAATGTTTAAGCGCGTCCGGTTCAGGAAAACGGCGTTGGTCGCCCCGCCAGCCAAAGGACTGCCGGACTCGGTCGAGTCGCGGAAGATGACCGAGTCGGTATCGGCTCCTTGAATACTGGTGGCGAAGATGACCTCCGCGTCCAGTTTGGCCGTGGTCGAGAACAGCTTCGACTCGATTTCTTTGGTCTTGGCCTCCAGGGCATCGACCCGACCACGTAGAGCGGCAAGCTCGGTCTTGAACTCTTCTTGCAGACGCTGAAGGGTTGCAAGGTCCTCTTTGGTGACTCGGTCGGCGTTGCCCGCGGTGATGAGCTCATTGACTTTTTCGAGTGCGGCGTTAAGGCCGGCGGCAAACTCATAACGGGTAAGGGAGCGGTTGCCGCGGAAGGTCTTGTCGGGGTAGCCCTCGATGACGCCGAAGCGCTCGACCACGGATTTGAGCGCCTGGAACGCCCAGGAGTTGGGATCGACATCGGTCAGCTCAGATACGGAGTTGACCTGGGCAACCGAGTCTTTCTTGTAAAGGGTGCTGTTCTTATTTTCCAGCTCGTCTATGGAAGTCACTGGGACTCCCGCATTTACTGGCTGAACGTTGATCAGACAGGTCAAGCCCAAGATGCCCGCTAGTCCAAAACGCATATACATAGGACTCATCACTATCACTCCTCAACCAATGGCATACAACTAACCAAGCTAATTTTGCCACAAAACGCGCTGAAAGCAATCTGATTGTCTACCTGAGGTTTAATGCGCTTTGGATGAAAGCGGGTTTTCAGTTGCGCCGACAGGTAATGAATTGTGCCAGGGCGATCAAAGGCAAAGCCCGTTTGCCGAACAAGCTCAGCTCTTCGATTGCTTCTGTGATCAGCAACTCGGCTTTCTGTTGGGACTGCTCACGCCCGAGCAGACTTGGATAGGTGGCTTTTTGAGCTCGGACGTCTTTGCCGGCTGTCTTGCCAAGCTCTTCGCGGGTTGCCGTGATGTCGAGGATGTCATCGACGATTTGAAAAGCAAGTCCAATGCAACGGCTATAGCGCGTCAGCCTCTGGACCGTTTCAGGGGTGGCCCCGGCCAGTACTGCTCCTGAGACGACCGAAACTTCGAGTAATGCACCGGTCTTATGGGCATGGATGTATTCGAGTGTTGGAAGTGAAATTTTCTGGCCTTCCGAATCGAGATCGACTACCTGGCCCCCGACCAGTCCGGTGGCACTCGCAGCCCGGCCAAGCCGACCCATGACATCGACGACCCGCTCAGCCGCAACCCCAATCGTTCGCTCAGCAATGAGTTGAAAGGCATAGGCAAGCAACGCGTCCCCGGCCAGGATAGCCCTTGCCTCGCTGAACTGTTTGTGGTTGGTAAGCCGCCCGCGCCGGTACTCGTCGTTGTCCATGGCGGGTAGATCGTCATGGATCAAAGACATGGTATGCACCATCTCAATGGCACAGGCCGTTGGCATCGCAAGCTCGACGGACCCGCCACTCATTTCACAGGTTGCCAGGCACAAAATTGGCCGCAGGCGTTTCCCACCGCCCAGGAGCGAATAGCGCATCGCCTCGTAGAGCGGCTCGGGATATTGCAACGGCACAAAGAGGTCCAGAGCCGCTTCTACACGGGCTTGACGCTCCCGGAGGTACCCCTGCAAGTCGAAAACTGTCTGTGTCATGGAAGTTCGCGGCCGTCACGTTAATTCTAAAGCTACGCTGCCCTGTTTTTGCCGCCGCAAAGACGTGCCCAGGTGTTTATGTACTGCTCATACTGGCCGAGGGCCAGTCCACCGGTCAGCGAAAGATTACACAGTCAACGTACAATCACGCAATCCGTGCAGTCTGGCAAACACGGCATCCTGGCTGGGACGGCTATCGTTGAAGGCATTGATGACGGTTGAAATTTGGGGAAAGAACCTGGCGAGGTAGGGATTGGTGTAACTAATCAACACAGTCGGCCTGGCCTGAGCGCAAAGACCGGTCAGCAACATCTCCCCGGCAACGTGGAGAGCATTGGTACCGCGGTAGGCCTGAACGGGCGTAAGCGCGTGAACAAGTACAACATCCCGGTCGCACTGGGAGAGCAAGTAGCGGACATAGGACTCTTCGTGCCCGGCCTCGAGCCAGTGGGTACGGTGAGGGCTCGTCGGACGTAGAAGCGGTGAATCGGCCTGTACCGGGCTAGCCAAACAGGCGTCCACGAGCAGGATGTTTATGACGCTGCCATCAGGCGACAGCGGCAGCAACCCTTCTCGGTCCCGCACGACTTGGAGGCAAGTGCGCGCGACATCTGCGTGAAGTGCTTCTGCTTCGGGACCTCCTACAGCAAGTAGCCCCGGACGGGGACCGCACACGCGTGCCTTGGCATCCAGGACGCGTTGGGCGGAGGTGTAGATTCGCTGTTCATTTAACTTGCCGCTCAGCACAGCGGATTCAATCTCATGCAGGCACACTCCCACATCGGCAGGCATCAACAGCACATCCGCTCCGGCATCAAGGGCAAGCACGCCCAGATCTGGCTGTCCAGATACTGCACCCATGGTCAAGGCGTCGGTGACAATTAGCCCCTGACAGTTCATTTTGCCGCGTAATACATCCGTCAGTACATACCGAGAAAGGGTTGCGGGCCAATCGGGATCAAGTTCTGGTACGAGCAGGTGAGCGCTCATAACCGCATCGACGCCCTGGGCGATTACGCGCTCGAAAGGCAACCAGTCTTCGATTGCAAGTTGTTGGCGAGTACGCTCCACGACCGGCAGGCTCAAGTGCGAATCGACCGCCACATCGCCGTGGCCGGGAAAATGTTTGGCCGTGGAGAGCACTCCCTCAGAGCGAACACCGGCACTGAAGGCACTGCCGAGGTCGGCAACCACGACCGGATCCTCACCGAAGGAGCGCAAGCAGATGACCGGGTTATCGGGGTTGGTGTTGACATCGAGACAGGGGGCAAGTACCCAGTTGAAGCCGACCGCGCGTGCCTCCCTCGCGGTCAGAGCACCGCACTGGTAGGCCAATTCGCGCGAGCGGGTTTCACCGATAGCTCGGGCTGTAGGCAGGCGCGTGGCCCCACGGATGTGCTGTCCACAACCGGCTTCGAGGTCAGCACAGACCAGAAGCGGAATATCGGCGAGGGCAGCAAGCTGCTCGATCTTCAGATGAGTATCTCCCAGACTGCCGCTGTAGAGCAGAACCCCGCCGATGCCATATTCTGTGACAGCGCGTTCAAGACTGGCCCAATCGAGTTCCCAGTGCGGGTAGAGACGCTGGTGATTCAGGAGGAACCCCGAAGCCCGCGGCACAATCAACTGACCGATGGCGGTCCGCAAGTTAAGCTTTTCGGCCGACAACACAGGAAGGGATGGCATAAACAGTCTTCAAGGCTGGTCGCTATTCTCCCATGGCACCTGGAGAATACTGACAATCTCGACCTGCTCGGCACGGTAATTTCCGGGAGGAATTGGGTAACTTGTGAGCACGAGATTCTCCCAAAAGTGAACCATGCGATTTCTAGCAGTCGTCGAGCGCAAACGTCTCATCGGTCATCAACAGGTGCGTCTGCTCTCGAAGGAGGCAGATGAGCACACCTGGGTCCCGGCCCGGGGTGAACTCGGCTCAGAACTGGCTAATCGGTTCGGACCCGGCACGATAGTGATCGCCCACATCACCGCGAACCAGCGGCTTCAACGCCTGGAGGAGGCTACAGAGCAACTCGTGTCCCTCCTGCACGGTCTTTCGGACTACGTACGCGAGTGCAAGCTAACCATGGCCAATGTAGAGTCCTGGAAGCAATCCCTGGCGTTTCAGAGTGAGCAGTTGCGTTCGCGTGAAGCCGAACTGACCATGCGTACCCAGGAAGTGAGCCTCTCAGCCGCACCGGTCCATCGAGGTTTACCTTCAGCCGGACAGAGCACCGCATCAAACAGGTCCGGGCTTCCTGCGCACCCCGCTCCGGAGGCCACCGGGCGGCGCAAGCACCACCTCAATGTGATGGAAACCCTGGTTGCGCGCGAGTTCGATGTCCAGATTGCGCGTCTTCCAAGTCAGGCTCAAGCACGTGTTGACCGCACGGATGCAGAATCGTGGTCTCTCAATCGGCTGCCTGCTTACTACGCGACCGGCAAACGTGGCATGCAGATGCTCGAGGCTCGTCTGCTCGAAGAGCACCACTCCGAGATCATCATCGCCATCCGGGGAGGCATCGAAACGGTCTTCCGCAACAACCAACCTCCGGGAGAACCCTGCTTGCCCGGTGACGATACGGGTATCAACTGGGGAGACTAGGCCCGGTCTGGAGCTGGCGCAGAGCCTCGTAGACGACAACCGCTACCGCATTGGCCAGATTGAGACTACGGACCTGCCCGTAAACAGGGACCGTGACGACGCTCTGCTCAGGGCCGAGAAGGTTTTGAGGTAGACCGCGGCTCTCAGAACCGAAAACCAGCCAGTCGCCCTGCGCAAAAGCAAAGTCCCAGAGTATTTGTCCACGGCGGGCGCTGGTGTAGATAAAACGTGCCTGGGGTTGACCTGCGACCAAAGTTGCAAAGTCTGTGTGGTAGTGCAGATCCACGTGCTCCCAGTAGTCGAGACCGGCGCGCTTGAGGTGGCGGTCTGTAAGCTGAAAACCGAGACTGCCCACCAGATGCAGGCTAAGCTTCGTCGCAGCACAGGTGCGGGCAATGTTGCCCGTATTGGGGGGAATCTCCGGGTCGACAAGTACCACATTCAGCGCGGCAGGATTCATGGGCAGTAGTGAGACGGTGGATGGAAGGCTAATTTACAATAGTTTACAGAACACCCGTGTGTGACCGCCTGTGCAGTTGACCCGCATCGACCTGAACACATGGCTAGTCCGACTGGCCGGTAAGACCATTCTGATTGACCCGTGGTTGGTCGATCCTCTCATCTTTTACGGCCAGCCCTGGTTATTCAAGGCATCGCACGCCGTGCCACCGATTTATACGCCCCAGACGCTGCCGACTCTCGATTTGATTTTGCTGTCGCAGGGTCTTGACGACCACTGCCACGAACCAACACTCCGGCAACTGGACCGGCAGGTTTCGGTAGTTGGCTGCCGGGCAGCAGCCAGCACCGTTCAGGCACTCGGTTATCGCTCTGTGTATGCCCTCGCACCCTGGCAAAAGCACCAGATGGGTGATCTGAGCATCGAGGCTGTTCCCGGTCCTCAGATTCAGGGCCAGACCCAGAACGGCTACTTGTTGCGAGACCTCAAAGACGGCACAGTTCTCTATTACGAGCCCCATCTTTGCGA
>JACMIX010000201.1 GCA_014380935.1 Gloeobacterales cyanobacterium ES-bin-141
AAGAAGTCGATCAGGCGGTCGGCATGGTAGTCGAACGTGAACTTCTCGCGTACACGCCAGACGTTATCACGTAACCGGGTCATGCGTGCCGCGTCACCAAGCTGTGTACCAAGCTGAGACATGTCCGTGCAGAAAAGGCCAATGTCGAGCGAACGGACAAGCGATTGTGTGGCGACAATTGCATCTCGGTTGTCGTATTGCAACAGTGGCAATCCCGCTGCCACGATTGTGGCAATGCGGGCAGGGTAGTTCAGGTCATCCCAGTTTGCCCGGCTTAGATCGCCTTCGTTTTCACTCTTGAGAAAATGTAGCCACCCGGCGTCATAGCGGGAGAGTTCCGAGACCCACTGTCCCTGGCTCACGTGCGAATGCAGGTGCAGGTGCGCAGGTGCGACCGCCTGCGCTTCCTGAATCCAGGGACGCCAGCCAGCATGGTTGACATCACCGTAGAAGTGCAGATGGATACCCTGCTGTGCAAGTTCTCCCAATGCGGACGGGTGCAGGCCGATTGGGCGGCCCGGAATGACCGTGTGGAATTGCCCGTCCGCTTCGGAGAGTCTGGGTGAACGGTCCGAAGTGAACCACTCGCGCTTGGGCAGGTCGCCGTCCAGAACCAGTGTGAGGCCTTCGGCGCAACCGGGTATGACCCTGGTAAACCAGTCGCGTTGTTCGGGACTCGAATAAATCTGAGCGTCCGAGCGGGTATGCAGGTCGATAAGCTGAGACCAGGAGCCGTTTTCAAGACACAGCCACGGCCCTTCCTTGAAGTGCCAGACGAAGGGTATACCCGGATTGTCGTTGAGCACCCGATGCACGAAGGGCACCGCCTGCCAGTTCAGCAATGCGTAGATCAAGTCGGGCTTGATTTGCCGAACGGCTTCGCGCCAGCCGGAGCGCGGCAGGTCTTCGACATGGCCAAACGGTAGAGGACCAACCGTATTGAACCACCAGGGGTCTTCCGTCCACAGGCCGTAGAGTTTGTGACCCCGTTCCTCGAGTGCCAGCACACGCTCGGGGTTGTAGGCCAGTTCGCCCACGAGCAGGATTTTCAGCCCATCCGCGGTAGGAGGGGTGTCCGGTCGTTCCCGGAATTGTCGGTAATGCGCGACCTCATCGGTATAGTTGCCGGCGGACGAGTGAAAGCGCAGAGGCTGCTTGACACTGTAGTACCCCCGGTAAGGGTTGATGCCGCCGCCACAGGGTTCGAGCACAATCTTGTGGTGCTGCTTGGGGTGGTTGACCCACTCGCACGACACCTGCGCGGTCCCGACCCATTTGCCCCGTTTGCGATGCTGTGACCAGAACAGCCGCTCAAGATCATCCGTCACCAACTCGTCGCGCTCGACCCAGCGCTCGGAGCCGGACCGGTGCATGACCTGAACCAGTTGCAGCGATTTGCCCTCGATTTGTCCCGTCGCAAGCTGGTGTTGGTGGTGGCGCAGACCCGAGTAGGCGAGTACGGCGTCCGGGTACTGGAAGCACTCAGCCAGGGAGGCGAGGTGACCTTTGTAGTAAACGTCGTCCGAGGGCAAGTAGGCGATGAACGGCGCACTCGCGCGCTCAAGTGCGTAATTGAGCGCGGCCCCAAAGCCCCCGTTACTGCTCAGCCGGTAGTAATGTATCCGGCTGTCGTCCAGGTAGGGCGTAATCACCCGTGGTGTCCCGTCCGAGGAACCGTCATCAACGATCAGTAGTTCCCAATTGCTCAGGCTCTGAAGCCGTAAGCTCTCCAGGGCACGACGAATGAAGGTGGACCGGTTGAACGTGGGCATCAGAACGGAGATCCTCGGTCCCGATTCACCCGTGTGATCACTAGATGTTATCAAGCTAAGCCCTTGCAGCCGAGTGCGACCACAACAATACCGCAAACCTGCAGCGGTTAATACATGCGCCTGTTTTGCTCAAGCCCGTCTGACCGCGGCGAGATTATTACCACCGGCGTTTGCTGGTGAACTTCTAGCTCGCATGCATACTGCTGCATTTAAAAGTGATCGGACATCCACGGTTCCGGGCCGCTGAAAAGTCGGGCTGCGCTCGCAAGTGCAGCGGGTGTGGCGTCGAGGTGACCGGTGGACTGGAGCTGGTAAGGTGTCTGCAGACCCGTGTAAAGAGGCACAAGGCCCCGAACGCTCAACTGCATCTCACCACGGCCTCCTGCTATGACCTTGCTCTGCCCCTCGGACACCTTCAGAACAAACCTCCCACGGTTGGCAGCAAGCAGGTCGTCCCTGACTTCGAGGTGCAATTCGGCCTCGACCCCGACCGGGTACCCGCGCCGGGACAGGGCTCCGGGGACATCAACGATCCGCAACATCCAGCGCTCTAGATGCACAATACGGTAGGTCTGCTCGGGCAATATAGTCAGGAAGGGTTCGCACACCGGTCCGGGCCAGACCACCTCATCGACCAGCGAACGGTGATCGGCAAAAAAAGTCCATATTCGGTGCATTGCTGCCGGGGTTAGAGCAGTCAGGTCCCAAACCCGTAAGATGCTCCCAGTCGTTTGCTGGCTGTAAATGAGGTAGCCCTCCGGCTGGTCAGTTGGTCCTAGTAAGTAAGCACGGACGTCGTCTGTATCCTTGGGCAGCACAAGCCGTTCCCAAACGGCCCGGTTGCGGTCGAGGTTGCCATTGGTTGCGCGTGCGCGTTCAGTGTAAAGAAGATGAAAGACTTCATGTCGGGCGGGGTTCACCGGTTCCATGCTGAGGCCGTGCTCACCGGGAATGAGCGAACTCGCAGGAACCGAGAAACGACAGAGGTGACCCGCCTGTTCATACCCCACTTTGCGGTAGAGGTTCTGGGTCGAGGCATAGAGTCCCGACACGGGAACTCCCTCGCTGTGCAGTTCTTCGAGTGTTTGAGCCAGGAGTGTTGCCGCAACCCCCGTACCACGGTGCTCTGGGGCCACACCAACGGCTGCGAGCCCTGCCATCGGTAGGCTCTTTCCCCCAAACCACTGCCCCATGCGGTAAATTCCTAACCCCCCGGCGATTTGCCCGGCCCGGCGGACGACCCGTAGATTCTCCGCCCCAAGCCGCTCCGCGTAAACCGGCCAATACGAGGCGGGCATATTGAAGCACTGTCTCAAGATTTCCCCGAGTTGCCGGATGTCCTCCTGGACTGAGACGGTGCTGACTTCGGTATTATGCATAAGCCTACGGGCCTTGCTCCTCGGGCAACTGGCTCATTCGCTCGAGATCAAGAATACCAGCCAGTTGCGCTTCACTCAAAAGGCCCCTGGTCAGGACGATCTCACGTATGGGGAGGCCGGTCTCCAGCGATTCCTTGGCTACCTGGGCCGCATTGAGGTAACCAATGTGCGGGTTAAGGGCCGTTACGAGGGCGAGTGAGCGCTCGGCATAGGCAAGACAGCGGTCCGGGCGAGCCCGGATACCCTCCACGCAACGGCTGCGCAGGACCGTGAGGGCACGGGTGAGGATCGTGAGGCTGTGCAACAGGTCGTAGGCGATGAGCGGCATCATCACGTTGAGTTCGAGCTGGCCTGCCTGGGCTGCGAGTGCAATGGCCTGGTCGTAGCCCATGACCTGGAAGCAAACCATCGTGAGCATCTCGCAGATGACCGGGTTGACCTTGCCCGGCATGATCGACGAGCCGGGCTGCACGGCAGGGAGCGTAATTTCACCAAGGCCCGTGTTGGGACCTGAGTCCATCAGCCGCAGGTCGCCCGAGATTTTGACCAGGTCCTGGGCGAGATTTCGCAGGGCTCCTGAAAGGGCGACAAAAGGAGCCATACTCTGCATCGCAGCCATCGGGCGGGCCGCCGGGGTGAGCGCAAACCCGCTCAAACAGGCCAACTCGGCTACCACCTTGTGCCGGTACTCGGAATGGGTATTGATCCCAGTACCCGCGGCACTTCCACCGAGGCCCAGTACTTGTAGGCCATGGCGAGCGTTCTCGATGCGCTCTGCGTGCTCACCCAGGATCTGAGCGTAGGCGAGAAATTCATCGCCCAACCGCACCGGCACGGCATCTTGCAGATGGGTGCGGCCCGACTTGAGAACCGGCTGAAATTCCTTGCCCTTGCGCTCGAGTGCGGCCGTCAGAGCAGACAGGGTTTCAAGCAGGGGAGTGCTCGCAAAAAGCGCCCCAAGCCGAATTGCCGTTGGAATGACATCGTTGGTGGACTGGCCGTAATTGACGTGATCGTTGGGACTGACACGCGCATAGTTGCCGCGGGTGTCGTTCAATCGTTCGAGTGCCAGGTTGGCCAGGACTTCATTAACATTCATGTGGTGGGAGGTACCGGCACCCGCCTGGAAGATGTCAACGACAAACTGTTCCTGGTATCTGCCTGCGAGTATTTCGTCACAAGCAGCACTCAGGGCTTCGCTCACCTCGACTGGAATGCAGCCCAGTTCGCCGTTGACCCGGGCCGCGGCTTTTTTGATCAGCACGCAGGCCCGCACGTAATCCGGCAGGGGGCCAATGCCGCTGATTGGAAAATTCTCGACTGCCCGCTGAGTCTGAATGCCGTAGTAAGCATCGCCCGGGAGGGTGCGTTCCCCCATCGAATCGCGCTCTATGCGTCCGCTCATAATCTATGTGCCCGTAGACCAGAGGCCATCCTAGCAAGGGGTACCCCGGGGCTTGCACGATCACTGTTAAAAACGGGTAACAATAGAAATGCAGCACCCTTAAGAGGATTGCAATTGAACCGCCCAGAGGTAAACCGGGATACCTTGACAGTCTCGCTTGTGGCCCCTCAGCATGTTGAACGTGGTTGTGGGACTGTTGGCTTACTTGGAGAGCGAACTCGGCAGTGGGGACGTAGGCCCCTTGTCATCAGCGGTCAACAGACTCTTCAACGTCTGCAACCAGAGCTTGACGCGATTTTTACAGCTGTTGCTCTCGTGCCGACGTACGACCATTACGGTATCGACTGCACAGAATCGGCACTGGAGCGGTTGCAGGCTGCGGCAGGTGGACACGATGTCATTGTTGGTGTGGGTGGAGGTAAGGCCCTCGATGCGGCCAAACTGGTCGCCGAGCGGGCTGCCTTGCCTGTCATCACCGTTCCGACCTCCGCTGCCACCTGCGCTGCCTGGGCAGCTTTGTCCAATGTTTACTCGGAGTCAGGTACCTGGCTTTATGGAGTTGAGCTCTCGAGCGCTCCCCAGGCCCTGTTGCTCGACTACGACTTGATTGCCGCCGCCCCGGTGCGGACTCTCATCAGCGGTATGGGCGACGCACTGGCCAAATGGTACGAAGCCTCGATTAGCTCCGCCGATGCGGACGATCCGCTCGTGATTACAGCCGTCCAGCAGGCCCGCGTGCTGCGCGACCTCATCTTGCAAAAAGGCGAAGAAGCGGTCTGTGCGCCCCGGAGTCGCGCCTGGGAACAAATGGTAGACGCGAGCATTTGCCTTGCCGGTCTTGTGGGCGGATTGGGGGGAGCTCGCTGCCGTACGGTAGCGGCCCACGCAGTTCATAATGGCCTGACGCATCTCCCAACCACCCGCCGCTCGTTGCACGGTGAAAAAGTTGCCTACGGCATCCTCGTGCAGTTGCGTCTGGAAGAAACAGTTGGCCGACAGCGTCTGGCAAGCATTGCCCGCGAGCAACTAGAGCAGTTTTACCGCCGCATCGGCCTGCCGCTCACTCTGCAAGACCTCCGGCTCGGCGAGTTGAGCCCAGACCAGCTGTGGCAGGTGGCCGTGGCCTGTTGCAAACCTGGCTCCGACATTCACTTCTTGCCTTTTGCTGTAACACCTGAGCAGATCTACACAGTACTCAACACTCATCCGGCAAATGTGTACTCCTAGGGACGTGCGTCCTACCAGTTCGTGCTAGAACGGGGACGCTCGGACACCAAAAGTTGTCATGTTCGAATTGATTTTACTGCCGCTTGACAGTTCACCAGAAGCCGAAAGAGCTTTGCCGATTGCCCTGGACCTCGCAGGTCGATACCAGAGCAAGATCTTGCTCCTCTCGGTCGTAGACCTGCCCGAGGAACTCGATGACCGGGAGGTCAAACTCCAGCAAGTGCACGAACGCGCTCGTCAGCTCGATGAGACGGTACAGGAACGTCTGCGTGCCCAGGGTTTCGTCGTCGAGGCGCGCACCGAGGAGGGCAAGACCGCCTTTGTCATCTGCGATGTGGCCGAGGAGACCGGAGCAGGACTGATTGTCATGGGCAGCCGTGGGCTCGGTCTGACAGAGGGGGGCCTGCAAAACAGCATCAGCGACCGGGTGATTAACCTGTCTCCTTGCCCGGTGCTGATCGTCCCTTAAACGCGCTGCTGCCTTGATAACTGCTTTTGCAACGGCACTAAACCCGGTCTTATTACAACGGCACTAACTGGTCCGTTTTGGGCTGGCTAACGTACTAGATCTGGATGTAACTGCCTGCGTCCTTGAATCTTTAGCTCAGAGGAACGTGTAATGCCAGCAAAAGTTGCCGTTAACACCGAACAGATTGTTATCAGTGATGGCTCTTCTTTTCTCGTCACGGCGCGTGATGGTTCCATTGATGACAATAGAGCTCAAGGATTCTTTGTCCGTGATACTCGCCTGATTTCCTACTACGAAATCTCCATCAACCGTTATCCGCTTCAACTGCTGGCATCAAGCAGCATTACCCATCGCGTGGCGATTTATGAATTCACCAATTCCGAATTACTAACGGTCAATGGAACGTTGCCCTACGGTCGTTTAATCATCACGGTGCGGCGCGATATTCTGGGTGGGATGCACGAGGATATTACGATTACCAATCATCACAGCGAGCGCGTTGACTTCCAGTTGATGCTTGCGATTCGATCGGACTTTGCCGATATCTTTCAAGTCAAGTCGAAGCGACTGCTGGCACGCGGTGAGAGCGAGACAACCTGGCAAAACGGAACACTCACGACCGAGTACCGCAATGGCACGTTCAAACGGGGCATCATTGCGGCACCGGATGGCAGTAGTACGCCACCTCATTATGCCAATGGCCGACTCTTTTTTGATGTCAGCCTCGCTCCGGGTGAGTCCTGGCATGCCTGCGTCAACTTCATCGCTCTGGTAGA
>JACMIX010000202.1 GCA_014380935.1 Gloeobacterales cyanobacterium ES-bin-141
AACAACTGCACGACCTGTTTTTGGGCCTCGGTGAGCGTGCCGAATTGCCCTCGGGCAAAAAAATGCAGCGTTTGCTCCATTCCTTGCAGCGGTGTTTTCAGATCATGGGTGAGCGCGGCAGTAAAGTTCTCGTAGGTTCGCAGCAGTTGCTCCTGGCTTTGCAGCCGAAGGCGCTGGCTTGCTGCTTCTTGCTGCACCTGTCGATACTGCAAGCTCAAGTAGCAAACAGTTCCCAGGGCAGAGCAAATGATGAGCCGGTTGACGAATGTCAGGCCATCAATTTCAGGGTTAGGGATAAACAGCCCAAGCAATGTGGAGATAAGACTCAGAGCCGTGACGGCCTGAGTCTGCTGCTCGCTCAGGCGGTTGGCGGCAATCAAAATGGGTACCGCGTAGAGGTAGCTGAAGATAAAACCAGTCGGGGCCAGGTATTCTACTGCTTCGATAAACAGGATCAAAGCGGCGATACTGTACTGTGCCTGACGATACCCGCTCGTGGACTTTAATTCGCTGTACATGTCGTGTACCACACTGCCTCTACTGTTGCTCAGCCGCCGCCTATATGAATTCATATACATCGTGCGGTTGATTTTGGGTCCGGGCGGGTGACAGACCAAGCAACTTCTAGCACAATCGGGTCGAGGGAAGACGGAGGCCTTACTTTTACCTGCCTTTAGTGCCGTTCTTCCAGAACACAATAAGCACCGTAGAGACCAAGTTGAACGATTTACGAATAGTCTGTGCCTTCAACCTCAGTGCTCCGACCATGAGAGCCCGCCCCTCTGTCTATAGGTAGTTTTCTATCTATGTCTTCAACGGTCTTTGAAATCCTGATTGTTTTGTTGCTCATCGTCGCAAACGGCGTCTTTGCGATGTCTGAGATGGCGATTGTGACGTCGCGCAAAACTCGCTTACAGCAATTGGCAAAGGAAGGTAGCGCCGGGGCGCGGGCTGCCCTGGACCTTGCCGAATCGCCGAATCGATTCTTCTCAACTGTGCAAATCGGTATCACCCTGATTGGCATCTTTGCCGGTGCGTTTGGGGGAGCGACACTTGCCGAGAAGTTGTCCGTTGTCCTTGAGCAGGTGACCTGGCTTGAACCCTATAGCGATGGTCTGGCCTTTGCTCTGGTTGTCGGTGCGATCACTTTCTTGTCTCTGGTGCTGGGCGAACTGGTACCCAAGCGTGTCGCTTTGGGCAATCCCGAGAAAATTGCCATCGCGGTGGCCGCCTCTATGGGTTGGTTGTCACGCCTTGCCTCACCGGTGGTGCGCGTTTTGAGTGTATCGACCGAATTGGGCCTACGAGTTCTGGGGGTCAAGGCAACAAACGAGCCCGTGGTGACTGAGGAAGAAATCCGTTCCCTGATCAACCAGGGTACCGAGGACGGGACTATCGAGTCCACCGAGCAGGAGTTGCTTGACCGGGTATTCAGCTTCGGTGACCGGCAGGTTGCGTCGATTATGACCCCACGGCCGGATATTGCCTGGATAGACATTGAAGATTCACCGGAGGCAATCCGGGCCGAATTAAAGACAATCGTTCACTCGCGCTTCCCAGTCTGTCGCGGGGAACTCGACCGGGTGCTGGGAATTGCCCAGGTCAAAGATCTGTTCGGTCGCGCACTATCTGATGCGCCGTTGGAGCTACAGGCCACTCTCCGCCAGCCGCTTTTCGTGCCCGAAACGGCCCCCGCAAGCGAGGTGCTGGAGCTGTTCAGGAACTCAGGTGTGCACCTGGCCCTGGTGGTGGACGAATTTGGCAGCGTTCAGGGCCTGGTGACCCAGGTCGATGTGCTCGAGGCCCTGGTGGGTGATCTGGCCGGGAACAACGCAACATCCGATGCACCCGTCGTGCGCCGGGAGGATGGCTCATACCTGGTAGATGGTTCACTCAGCCTCGACGAACTCGAGCACCTGGTCGAGGAATTGCCCGGATTACCACGCGGCCGGTACAGAACGGTGGGCGGCTTCGTAATGGCGCGTCTCGGTCGCATTCCTGCGGTCACGGACGGTTTTCACTGGTCGGGATTCAGCTTCGAGATTCTCGACATGGACGGCAACCGGGTAGACAAGGTGCTGGTGAAGCTCGACTCGACTACCACTCGCGATCCGGCCTGAACAAACTGCCAAGCAGCGTAACCATTGGAACTCCATGAGGGGAAACTGATGACCATTGCCTCAGAACCACAGCAAGGCGAAGCACACCAGCAAGTCGAAGTACGCAAGTCCGGCTTCCTTGCCGGCTGGATTTATGGGGCATTGCGCTCACGTCTGCTGGCGCTGTTGCTCCTGGTGGCGGTGGTTGGGATCGGGATTGCTTCGCTCACTCGCTTTCCCATCGACGGCCTGCCAGACATCTCAAATGTGCAGGTGCAGGTCATCACCGAGGCATCCGCACTGGGGCCGCAGGAGGTCGAACAACTGATTACCTTCCCGGTGGAGATTGCCCTCACGGGTATGCCGCGCCTGACCCAGATGCGTTCCATTTCCAAGTACGGATTGTCACAGATCACGGTTGTCTTCGAAGACGGTACCGATGTGTACTTTGCCCGGCAACTGGTCAATGAACGTCTCAAGGGGATCGAAAGTCTTCTTCCGGCAGGATCTGAGTCTCCCGTACTGGGTCCTGTCACGACTGGACTTGGGGAGATCTTTATCTTCGAACTCAGAGGCGACGCCAACTACACGCCCATGGAACTGCGCACGCTCATGGATTGGACGGTGATCCCCCGTCTCAAATCGGTAAATGGCGTGGCTGAGATCAACCCGATGGGCGGCTTTGTCAAGCAATACCAGGTGAAGCTCGACCCCTTGCGGATGCTGGGTTACGGGATCACACCCCAGCAGGTCTTCGCCGCCCTCGAAGCAAACAACGCCAACTCGGGCGGCGGCTACGCAAGTAACTCCCGTGGCGAGCAGACAATTATCCGTGGTGAGGGGTTGGCGCTTTCCACCGTGGACATCTCGCGTGTGATCGTCGATCGGGTCAACGGCACTCCCATTTATGTGCGTGACATTGCCACGGTCGAAATCGGCAACCAGTTAAGGCAGGGCGTGGTCACCCGCGACGGTCAGGATGGAGCGGTGATCGCAACCGTGTTGATGCGCTCAGGTCAGAACGCGAATGCTGTGGTCGGTAATGTCAAAAGTCGTATAGACGAGATCAAGAGCGATCTACCGGAGGGGGTCGAATTTGTTCCCCACTACGACAGGACCAGTCTGATTACCAGTGCCATCTCAACGGTCACCTCCAACTTGATCGAGGGGGCATTGTTGGTAACAGCCATTCTCCTCATCATGCTGGGCAATGTACGTGGTGCGCTGATTACCGCCTTCGTGATTCCCCTGGCGATGCTGCTCGCAGTCACGGGCATGGTTATTGGTGGTGTGAGCGGCAACCTGATGAGTCTGGGAGCGATCGATTTTGGTCTGCTGGTCGATGGAGCGGTGTTCATGGTCGAGAACATCATTCTCAGGCTCTCAGAAGAACGGCCTCAGACTGCGAAGGAGCGTATGGCGGTAGTTGGCGCGGCGGCAGTCGAGGTAGCCAAGCCCGTGGCCTTCGCAATCACGATTGTTACCGTTGTCTACATCCCAATCTTTGGTCTGGCGGGGGTCGAAGGAAAGCTCTTTCAGCCTATGGCCTTCACTGTTGTCCTGGCACTGATCGCCTCGCTGATACTGACGCTGACGCTGGTGCCGCTTGCCTGCTACTTCGCCTTTCCCACGCCGCCCGAGGAGCGTGACACTCTGGTCGTAGCCACTGCGAGACGCCCCTACAGGTGGGTGCTCGAACGCCTCATGGGGCGCTGGTTGCCGGTGTCGCTCGTTTCTGCAGTCATTTTTGCCTCTTCGCTGACGCTAGTCCCGCTTTTGGGGTCCGAGTTCGTACCCAACCTGGCGGAAGGGTCACTGGTCATCAACCTGCGGCGGCCCCCCTCGGCCTCCCTTGAAGAAGGTGCCCGTCAGACCAAGGGCATCGAGCGAATCGTGCGAGAGTTCCCGGAGGTATCGTCGGTCTTCTCGACCACCGGCCACCCGGAACTAGCCACCGATACCAACAAGTCCGAGAACTCGGACGTCTTCGTGATCCTCAAGCCTCAGGAAGATTGGAAGACGGCCAAGACCCAGGAAGAGTTAGTCGCCAGGATGGAGGAGCGCCTCTCAGGTCTGGTGCCGGGGATCACCGTCGCCTACACTCAGCCCATCCAGCAGCGCGTCAATGAATTGCTCTCCGGGGATCGCCTCGATATTGCCCTGCGTATCTTTGGTCCTGATATCGAGCAGCTCAATATACTCGCAACCCAGGCCGGGCAGGCCATCCAGAAAGTGCCGGGTGCGGCTGATGTCCGGGCCGAGACCGTCAAAGGCCTACCGGTCTACAACATCCGGGTGGACCGTGAACGGCTCGCTCAGTACGGTATCAATGTGCGCGAAGTGCTCGATACCATTGAGGCCACCCGCACGGGCAAGGTCGTCGGCACAATCTACGAAGGCCGTCAGCGCTACGGTCTGGCGGTCAAATTCGATGACAACGCACTCTCTGAACTGGAGGGGTTACGCCGCCTGCCGGTTTCAGCCAGGGACGGAGAAAACGTGCCCCTGGGTGCAGTAGTTGATGTCGAGCTAGGTGACGGCCTGGCTCAAATCTCTCACCGGGAAGGCGAACGGGTCATTACGGTCGGCATGAATGTGCGCGGCCGTGATTTGGGTTCTTTTGTCGCTGCTGCCCAGACGGCGGTTGAGCAGTCTGTCCAGGTGCCGCGCGGCTACCGACTGATCTGGGGCGGCCAGTTCGAGAACTACCAGTCAGCCATTTCGCGATTGCAGATTCTGGTGCCGCTGGCTCTGGCCCTCGTCTTTGCGCTCCTGTACAGCTCCTTCAACAACCTGCGGCCCGGGGTTTTAATCTTCTTGAATGTGCCGTTTTCGTTGGTGGGAGGGCTGGTGGCACTGTACCTGCGCGGCTATCCCCTCTCTGTTTCAGCTGGTGTGGGATTCATTACCCTCTTCGGAGTCGCGGTACTTAATGGCATCGTGCTGGTCTCCACTATCCGGGACATGGAGGAGTCCGAGGGAATTTCACCTACTGCCGCCGCGCTCAAAGGCGCAAACGAACGTCTGCGGCCTATCCTATCTGCCGCGTTGCTCGCGTCGATTGGCTTCATTCCAATGGCGATTGCCTCCAGTGCCGGGGCAGAGGTGCAGCGACCCCTCGCTACAGTGGTCATCGGTGGCCTCGTCACCTGTACCCTCTTTACCCTGTTTGCTTTGCCTGTTCTCTATCCAGTCATTTGTGGCCGACCGAGTGGAGGGCAGGAGGAGAAATCCCCCAGCCTGAAAGGGTGGCGCAAACTCCTCTTCTGGAAAAACCGGGAGCCCTCCCGCTCACCGGGCATGACCGGTGCTTCAGGTATGGAAGGGGAATCTGCAGGATGAGTGTCCACACCTGGGAGCTTTAGTAACGTGTGGACCACACGAACATTCAGACCACGCTTTTCACTCCAAGGGCAACTCCACTTCGTAGGTCGCGATCAAGATCAGGTCATCCACCCACTCGGATGGGGCTCCAAGAGTGCCGATTGGAACCGAGACTTCCCAGGTACCCGGCTGTGCTCCGCTGGCATATGCAACGGCGGCACTGGGCTGTCCCGCATACAGTACGGACGACCCGACAAGGGTCGGGGTCTGGACGCTGTTTGCCGTCGCCACGGTGACGACGACACTTTGCCAGTTACCCGGGTCCTTCACGAGTGCTACCAACTCAAGGTTGGTAATCATCAAGCCAGCACCCTGGGTAATATGCGGAAAGAGGTGTTCGCCGAGTACCACACTGAGTACCGCCTGCATCCCCTCGGCTGGCCGCAAGAAAGCATTCCACTCGGAAGGGAACTCGCTCTTGGCCGAGAACGCTCTGCGCAAGGGCAGGCCCGCAAGCTCGGTGTTGAGTGACTTTAACGCCGCTTCGCGCAACAGTTCACCCCCCTCTCTAGCCGTGTAACGAATATGGAGCACCACATCCGCGATCGTGGTCCAATCGAAGGTCGGGACGGCGCTCGTCAGGGTCAGGTTCCAGTCGCTGATGGCACCGCTGCCCTCGAACGGCAGGTAGCGCTCGTCGCGGTGGTCCGCCGCAAACAAGCCACTGTCATCGCGGCCAGTGCTGATGACGATGGACTGAACCGCACCGGTTTGCACCTGGAAGCGCGGATCGTCTACTTCCAGTTCCATCGGATAGGTGCCCTCCGAGCTTGGAGCGACGCGTGTGCGGCTCGACACGAGCGTCAGACGCATGGGCACGCCCGTGTAGGGACCGGTCACGCAGGGAATGGTGACGCTGACCGACTTACTCCGGCGCAGGTAGTGGCCGGGGTAGTCGATGTCGAACAGCACTTCAGGAACGGAGAACTCGCAGGCACCCGCGGTCTGCAACTGGATCAGCGCCACGGGGTCGAGTAGAGCCAACGACACATGCTTCGTGATTTCATACTCGCGCAGGTTGTTCTCGAGGTAGCCCTTGTCCATGCGTTCCAGGTCGTACTGGAGGCGCTCCCCGGCTAGCAGCCCCTTTTTTAGACTGTCCCAGTAGCCAAATTGGATGAAGGTGGCGTCCGACAGAGCTAGTTCGTGGCGATAGGCCCGCTCGGTCTGCTTCGCGAGATCGTAGGCCAGCTGGTAGCTCTGAATGTAGAGTGTCGCCAACTGGCCGACCGTCCACTGGTAAAGCTCTACGTTCGTGAACTTCTGCTCCATGAACTCGCGCACCGAGCGTGCGTTCTCGATCTGGCGCTCGTGGTTTTCGACCTCGCGCTCGGCGAGGGCCACGCGGACCCTGGCGGCTTCGAGCTGCTTCTCGATCTGCTTGATCTCCTTGTCCGCCATAGCACTCTGGTGTTCCCACTCGTCAGCTCGGCGCTGCCAACTGGAGGTGACACCATATACGGAGGCTCCCATTGACGCTGCATGACTGAGAAGCGCCAGTGCGTTTGCGGCCAGCTCCGTTGCCTTGGCTAGCTTGGCACCATCGACTACGTCAGCCTTGACCGTGGGTTGAATACCTGACGTACCGACATCAACGCGTGGGAGAGGAGCCAAACCCGCACCAATCAGCGAGACCGTTGAGGCAGCGAACTGCATCGCCCCTGAGGTCAACAGAAGGCCGACTTGATTCTTTTCTTGCGGTAGCACTCCTGTTTTGAGCAAGTTGTCGTAGTAATCGCGTCGCCTCTGCACGACCTCGAGACTGCTCTCGGCTGCCGCGAGCGAGTGACGCGATTCCTCGATGGCAAGCTTCTTTACCTGGCGCACTGCCTCCAGCAACGCCACTTCCTGGTTGGCGCGCAGAATAGCCAGCGCTTCGGCGTCCGTCTTCTCCAGTGCACTCAGCAACGCGCTGCCCAATCCCCGTACCGTCTGGTTGAGCGTATAGGTCTTCTGCAGCATCACTGCGAAGCGGTAGTGCGGCAGCGGCGCACTCAAGTCGGCCAGTGCACTCGACAGGTCAATGCCTGCCGCGCGGGCGCGTACGAGCATGCCGGGGTCGATCGGCGGCTCGAACAGAGGCAGCTGGCGCACCACGCCTTCGATGTTCATACAGTGGCGTATCTTGAACAGCCGGTCTTCGACCATGTCCCAGTACGCCAGCAACTTCTCGTTGGGTGGGATGCAGAAGTAGAAACCCGGCGGGCCAGAGGGCATATTCGGTACCACGATCTGAGGCCTGGGAATTAGAAGACTGGCCCATGAATTCGCCGCCGTGGTAATCGAGAAAATGGGCGAGGCACTACTGACCGGCTGGGAGGTCAGGTTTTCCAGCTGCACCAGCGGGTTATTCAGCACGCTCCCGGCGAGATCGCCGCGCACCTGTTCGAACGTGGTCGCCACCGGCACGCTGCGCGGCGGTAAGGCATCGGGCCGCTCGCCGAGCAACTCAAGCGCCAGCACGTAGAGCTGGGTCGCTTCGTTGATCGACTCGATCGTGTCGCGGCGGAACAGCTGGTCACCCCAGGCGATCA
>JACMIX010000203.1 GCA_014380935.1 Gloeobacterales cyanobacterium ES-bin-141
AAACTGACGTCATTGCAGCTGAAATGGGTCCTATTGATGCCCTCTTCCTGGTACCTGCCTTCCTCGAAGCCGGGCGCATTACCCGTGACAGCGTTCATTACCTGGTCACCGGCGGAGTCGAAGTTCCCGTACACGAAACGGAGTTTGCCCGGGACTCGGTGTTTGGGTACGCTCACAGCTACTTGCCGGAGTATGTGGCGGAAAAGACTGGAGGCCGCATCCCGGCGGACAAGGTAGAGCGCCTGGTGCTCTCGGACATCAGGGCCGGAGTACTCGAGCGGCTTATGAAACTGACGGACAAGCAGTGTGTAGTTGTAGACGCTGAGACTCAGGACGATTTGAACCGCTTTAGCCGGGACTTACTCACGGCAGTGTCGCGGGGGAAACGTTTTTTGCTGCGCAGTGCTGCGAGTGTGCTTACCTCCCTCGCGGGTTTACCTCCCCAACCGGTCCCGGCCGAGGATATGGCCCGTTATGTGCGTAGCGGTACGGGTGCGGTCATTGTCGGTTCGCACGTTCAAATAACCACCCAGCAACTAGAGCAACTGCTTACCGAATCCACGGTGGCACCCGTCGAGGTCAAAGTAGGTTACCTGCTCGAGTCGGCGGAGGGGCATGCCGTCCTGCTCAAAGAGGCGGTGGCCCGAGCATGTGAAGCCCACTCCCAGGGCAAGACACCCGTGGTTTTCACCCCGCGCGAGGAAATTGCTTTCGAGGATACTCAGACGCGGCTCGCCTTTGGTGAGGGCGTCTCAGCTTTGCTGATGGATATCGTCCGTGGCCTGCCGGGGGACATTGGCTTTCTGATCGCCAAGGGTGGCATCACGTCGAATGACGTGTTGAGCAAGGGTCTAGAACTTGCGAGTGCGAGGCTGCTAGGGCAAATCCTGCCCGGTGTCTCGATGGTGCGCACGGGTGAGGAGCATCCTCAGTTTCCAAATTTGCCGGTCGTGCTCTTTCCGGGGAATGTAGGAGACGCCGATGCACTGAGAACGGTCTACCGGCGCCTGGCTTCCCGCTCGTGACCTGCCCCGTGCAGGATGCACCCCCTTCTCAGAGGTGCATGGATGAATCCATAATGCAGACGCAGGTTTTGGCCACAACGATGAGCACCGCAACACAACCACGTGTACTCTGGAACCGAATTTTCGCGCTCGCCGCACTGAACGGAACGATCACCTTTGCCTGGTTGGCCTACATTCTCTATCTGCCCAAGCTGCTCGAACAGTCCGGGTTGCCACTGATCGCGGTGTCGGTATTCTTGATCGTCGAAGGGGTGCTTTCGGCAATCGTCGAGCCCTGGATGGGAAGCCTTTCAGATGACCGCCAGCGCCGGGCTGCCTCGCGCTACCCACTGATTGCAGCTGGGGTGTTGGCCACCTGCGGGTTGTTCGTTGTTTTGCCGCTGGTTGTGTTCGCCAACCCGGGTGGCCTTTCACAGTGGCTGGTACCGGTGCTGCTTATCGCCTGGTCGCTTGCCATGGCTGTGTTTCGTAGTCCGGCACTCGCCCTGCTGAGCCGCTACGCTGCCCCGTCCTCGGTACCGCTCGCGGCGGGAGTGCTGAGCATTGCGAGTGGACTTGCAGGGGCATTGGGTCCGTTTGGCCGTCCCTGGTTACTGGAGAGGGGGCCACTTGTCGTCTTTGGCATTGCCTCAGTGGTATTGCTCGTGAGCGCGCTGGTGCTGGGCAGGCTCGAACGCAACACTGGTTTGTCTTTGCCCTACGGGTCGATTTACATCTCGACGCGGCTGGTACCCAAATCGGTAGGACGCGACGCAGATCCCGACTCCGGTAAACTGCCACTGACCGTGCCCCGTCTGGCGCTGATTTTTTGCACTGGCGTCGGTGCATCACTCGGTTTCCGGTTCCTGGTGGAGGTGTTCCCAAAAGTGCTGACACCCCTGGGGATAACACCCGGACCGGTCATGGGGGCGTTGTTTTTGAGCTTTGCCGCGCTCGCATTGCCAGCCGGTTTTCTGGCTGTGCGCGTAGGCAATGGCCGGACGATGTGCGCTGGATTGCTCACGATGGCGCTGCTGGTCATGCTGGTGCCTACCTGCCGCGACGTTGGCACGGCCTTCGCGCTAGCCTGCGCCCTTGGGGCCGCACACAGTCTGGTACTCAACGGCCTGTACGCCTACGTCCTCGGTATCGTGCCCCTGGAGCGGGCCGGGTTGGGCATCGGACTGTACTTTGGCGGTGGCGGTGTTGCGATGGCCCTGGCCGGAGCGCTCGCACCGCAGTTACAGTCTCTGGGTCTGTTCACAGGGGTGCTGATCGGCTGTGCGGGCTTTTTGGTAGCTGCCCTGTGTCTTGTCCTGACCGGGAGTGTGCGCTCCCGTGCCTCCGAATTGGCCACGGTGAACTTGTAGGCGTACGCGTACTCGAAGACGTCTTGCCTGCCTCTCAAACTAACAGAAATATGAACCGGCAAAGATGCGCTACAGGTGGCTCTGGCTGAGGTTCGGCGGTGACAGGATCGCCCGAACAACCCCTGAAACGTCACGCAACCTCTGCACCATCAGATTACAATCTGTAATGGAATTGCCGCAGGCCTGCATGGAACTGGACTTTGCTACTTTGAATGTCGGTGTGTTGTGGCCCGAATACATTGTCACCATCACGCTCGCAGTCGTGATGATTGTGGACTTGATCGCGGGCCGCAAAGTAACCGGACAATTGCCCTACATCACTCTATTGGGACTGGGCATAGCCACGGTGACACTCATTCCCCAGTGGCTCATCGAGACGCCCGAATCATTTCTGGGCAGCTTCACTGCCGACCCGATCAGCGTTGCCTTTCGGGCTTTTATTTTGCTATCGACCGCCCTCACCGTGCTGATGTCGATGCGCTATTTATACCGGGCGGGAACCTCGACGGCCGAGTTTTACACGCTGTTGCTGGGTGCAACTTTAGGAGGGATGCTGCTGTCGGGCTCCTCCGAGATGGTCATGCTCTACGTGGCCCTTGAGTTGCTCAGTATCTCCAGCTATTTGCTCTCGGGCTATACCAAACTTGATAAGCGCTCCAATGAAGCAGCCCTCAAGTATCTACTCATCGGGGCTGCGAGTTCTGGAATCTTTTTGTACGGGATGTCGCTTTTATATGGACTCTCGGGTGGAGAGACCCAACTGACCGAGATCGCGCCGCGCATCGTAGACCTTGGTTTTCCGGCCTTACTGGCACTGGTGCTGGTGGTCGCGGGGATTTGCTTCAAACTTGCCGCCGTACCTTTTCACCAGTGGACGCCTGACGTGTACGAGGGCGCGCCTACACCGGTCGTGGCCTTTCTGTCGGTCGGCTCAAAGGCGGCGGGCTTTGCTCTGGCCTTGCGTTTCATGACCTCGGCCTTCCCGGGCTTCATCGAGGAGTGGCAGGCATTGTTTACCCTGCTGGCCATATTGAGCATGATCCTCGGCAATGTCGTGGCGATAGCCCAGACCAGCATGAAGCGCATGCTCGCCTACTCGTCGATTGCCCAGGCAGGCTACGTGATGATCGGGCTCACCCTGGGCACCGAGGATGGCTACAGCAGCATGCTCGTCTACCTGGGCACCTATTTGTTCATGAACCTGGGGGCATTCATGTCGGTCGTCCTCTTCAGTCTGCGCACCGGCACTGACGAGATCACGGCCTATAGCGGCCTGTACCAGAAAGACCCATTCCTTGCCCTGGTGTTGAGCGTGTGCCTTCTCTCCCTGGGCGGCATCCCACCGCTGGTAGGCTTTTTCGGCAAGATTTATCTCTTCTGGGCTGGGATTCAGGCGGGAGCTTATTTGCTCGTCTTCATCGGTCTGGTGACATCGGTCGCGTCCATTTACTACTACGTCAAAGTAGTTCGGTATATGGTCGTCAAGGAGCCCTCGCCCGAGGTGAAAAACTACCCGACCAACCTCAGCTGGGACATGGACGGGATGCGTCCCCTGCAGGTCGGGATGCTATTGACCACGGTTGCAACCGTGGTGATGGGCGTCTTCTTCTATCCCCTCATCAACCTGGCAACCACCTCGGTCCGCAATACCCCGACCATCCAACCTCCCGCCGCCGTCATCCGACGCCCGTAGGGTGCCCTTTACAGGAAGATACTGTATTTCCCGTCAAGGACATGATGTTCCGATAGCGCAGCGGCCCTTGCGAGGCAAAAGATTTTGAGATTTCTTTGATGGTCCTCCGATGTTTACTGTGAAGAGGCCAATTCTGTGAACTGCGCTGCCGCTTTACCGAAATCGGTCAGTGCAGCTGCCGCCTCCCCAAGCTCAAGGTATGCGTCTCGTCGGCCTCTTGCGCTGCTGGGGATTGATAGTCGCGAATGTTGATAACTTGGATAAGTCCCGTGCTGTACGTAGAGAGACATGAAGTCCGATTTGCCAGGTCGGGAAGCCGCACCAGAGCATAACCGGCCTGGCCCGCTGCAGAGTTACGTACGCTGGGCACTCAGCCAGAGACTGCTATTTTGGGTGATGCTTTTCGCCGTCGTCGGCGTCGGTTCTTGGTCGCTGTCGCGCTTCCCGATCGACGGACTGCCAGACATCTCCAACGTGCAGGTGCAGGTGATCACGGACGCGCCGTCCCTGGGCCTGCAAGAAGTCGAGCAACAGATCACCTTTCCCCTGGAGACCGCCCTCACCGGGCTGCCCCGCTCCACACAGCTGCGCTCGGTCACCAAGTACGGTTTGTCGCAGATCACGGTGGTCTTCGAGGACGGCGTGGATCTCTATTTCGCCAGACAACTGGTCAACGAGCGACTCAGGAACGCGGGCCAGCTCCTCCCAATGGGGGTGAAGCAACCAGTGCTCGGGCCGGTGGCCACGGGACTGGGGGAGATTTTTTACTTCGAACTGGAGGGCGATGGCCGCAAGAGCCCGACCGAGTTGCGCACGCTGATGGACTGGACGGTGATCCCCAAACTGCGTACCGTGCCGGGTATTGCTGAGATCAACCCGATCGGCGGCTACGTCAAGCAGTATCAAGTCAGGCTGTACTCGGAGCGACTGGTCGGCTACGGAATCACTCCCCGACGGATCTTCGCGGCGCTTTCGGCCAACAACGCCAATTCCGGTGGCGGGTACACGGTGAACCCGGGCGGCGAGCAGACGGTGATCCGCGCCGCAGGGTTCGTACGCGGGGTGGAGGACATCGGGGACATCGTCATTGCCACCCACGGCGGCGCACCGGTACGCGTGCGCGACGTCGCCGAGGTGGAGATCGGCCACCGCCTGCCCCAGGGGGCAGGCAGCCGAGATGGCAGGGATGGGGCCGTGCTCGCCTCAGTGCTGATGCGCGCAGGCGGCAACGCCAACACCGTCACTTCCCGCCTTAAGGAGGCGATGGCCAACTTGCAAAAGCAGTTGCCCGAGGGAGTGCGCATCGTGCCCCACTACGACCGCACCTTGCTGGTAAACGCTGCGATCCGCACGGTGGTCACCAATCTGGTGGAGGGGGCGGTGCTGGTGACGGCCATTCTGCTATTGACGCTGGGGAGCGTGCGCGGGGCGCTCATCACTGCTGCCATCATCCCGCTCTCGATGCTGATTGCGGTCACCGGCATGCTCATCGGGAGGGTGTCGGGTAACCTGATGAGCCTCGGAGCAATCGACTTCGGCCTGCTGGTGGACGGTGGCGTGGTGATGATCGAAAACATTATCTTCAGGCTCGCTCATGAACAGCCGAGCACAACCAAAGAGCGCCTGGCCGCTATCGCCTCGGCCTCGGCCGAGTTCGCCCGGCCGGTGGTCTTTGGCATCGGTATCATCGCCATGGTCTATCTACCGATTTTCGGCCTGTCGGGGGTGGAAGGCAAACTCTTCCAGCCCATGGCCTTCACGGTCATCCTGGCCCTGGTTGCCTCGCTGGTGCTCACCCTGTCGCTGGTGCCGCTGGCCTCCTATTTCGCCTTCTCCCGCCGGTTGCCGAAGGAACGGGAGACTTTGCTTATCGCGGCGGTGCGCCCCCCTTACGAGCGGACCGTGGGTTGGTTGATGGGCAAGCATATCCCGGTGACCGCCCTATGCACGGCCATCTTCGTGGCAAGCGTCGCACTGGTGTTGCCGCGGCTGGGTTCGGAATTCGTACCCAATCTTTCCGAGGGCAATGTCGTCATCAATATGCGCCGCCCGCCCTCGGCCTCGATTCAAGAAGCGGCCCGGCAGGGACTGATCCTGGAGCGGACGATCCTGGAATTTCCCGAGGTGCAATCGGTCTATTCGACCAGCGGCCACCCGGAGTTGGCCACCGACACCTATGGACCCGAGAACACCGATGTCAACATCATCCTCAAGCCTCAAGAGGAGTGGAAGAGCACAAAAAGCCAACCCGAACTGGTGGCGAAGCTGGAAAGTCGGGTCGCAGGACTGGTGCCGGGGGTAGAACTCTCTTACTCTCAGATAGTCCAGCAGCGGATCAACGAACTGCTCTCGGGCGATCGGCAGGACATCGCCCTGCGCATCTACGGGCCGGACATCGGAGTGCTCGAACGCTTCGCCCAGCGGGCTGCCGGTGTGATTGCCGCCGTACCAGGGGCCGCGGATGTGCGCTCCGAGGCGGTTCGTGGCCTGCCGGTACTGACTTTCGCGGTCGATCGTGCTCTGCTTGCTCAGTACGGGGTCGACGCGCGCGAGGTGCTCGACACCATTGAGGCTACCCGCGTCGGCAAAACTGCGGGCACCATCTACGAAGGGCGGTTGCGTTTTGACCTGACGGTAAAATTCGCCGACGCGGGCGGCTCGCTGGGCGAAGCCATCCGGGCTCTGCCCGTGTCGGCCCGCGACGGAGGACTTGTGCCCCTCGGGGCACTGACGACGCTAGGAACGGAGGACGGGCTGGCCCAGGTCAGTCATCGGGAGGGTGAACGGGTGATCACCGTGGGCATGAACGTGCGTGGGCGCGACCTCGGCTCCTTCGTCGCCGCCGCTCAGGAGGCCATCGAAAAGCAGACGGAGGTGCCCCAGGGTTACCGGTTGGTCTGGGGTGGGCAGTTCGAGAACTACCAGTCGGCCTCCGAGCGCTTGCGAGTGTTGGTGCCGTTGTCGCTGGTGCTGATTTTTCTGTTGCTTTACGGCACGTTCGGCAGCCTTAGACCGGGGGTACTCATCTTCTTGAACGTGCCGTTTTCGCTAGTGGGCGGGCTGGTGGCGCTGTGGCTGCGGGGCTATCCGCTTTCGGTTTCGGCCGGAGTGGGATTCATCGCCCTCTTTGGCATTGCTGTGCTCAACGGCATCGTGTTAGTCTCCAAAATCCGTGACCTGGAGGCGGCCGAAGGGCTGCAGCCCGCTGTGGCTGCCCTCAAGGGCGCGAGTGAGCGGTTGCGGCCGATTCTCACCACCACCCTGGTGGCTTCGATTGGCTTCATTCCGATGGCCATCGCCGTCTCCGCCGGGGCAGAAGTGCAGAGGCCGCTCGCGACCGTTGTGATTGGCGGGCTGGTGACTTGCACGTCGTTCAACCTGTTTGCCCTACCGGTCTTGTATCCGGTGCTCTGCGGGCTGGGCGGGCTGGGCAGACGCACGCCCCTTTGGGAACGCCTGCGTAAGAGGATGGGTTGGGGTCAGCTCCGAGTGCGCTAATGCCTTCTCCAGCCAGACCAAGTGAGAGTGGACATCTGAGCAACGCCTGCGATTCGTCGTTGTTTATTAGACTGGCGCTTCGGCAAGGGTCTATCCGCACGCCGTACCTTCTTGCCCCTGGCAAGCGGATGGATGGTCCGGGTCGAATGGCTTGCCCCCTTTAAATACTCCGTAGACTTGATGCACCAGCTTGCGCATTGTCGCCCCGAGTGCCTGCATCTTCGTCTTGCCGCGTTCTACCAGGCGTTCGTACTGTTGTTTGACCAGGGGGTTGTACCTTGTTGCAACCACCGCCGGGAAGTACAAGGCGGCACGCAACCGGCTGTTGCCCATACGAGATAGACGTGGTTTCCAGCGCACCGAACTACCAGAGGAGTGCTCGCGCGGGGTCAGCCCGCAATGGGCTGCAAGTTGTCTGGCGCTGCCGAAAGACGCCAACGGACCGATTTCGGCCAGCAGCACAGCGGCGCTGTGCTTGCCGACGCCCGGGATGCTGGTCAGGAGGTCCCGCTGAGTCTTGAGGTGAGCGTGATGTTCGAAGTGTTCAGCTATAGCTGTTTGGACACGCTCGATTTCCTCTTTCAGAAAGTCCAACAGCCGCTGGACAGATTCCCCGACCGCAACGCCTGAAACCTGCTGGCGGTTACTCTCCTGAACGCGCATGCGTTTGAGTGCATCCAGCCTGCGGACCAGGGCCTGCAGCTGCTTGAGTTGAGGAGTGGGGGGTGCCAGGGCAGAGGTTGGACGGCAGCGCAGAAGTGGGCGATGAGGACCGCGTCCACTTTGTCAGTCTTGTTGCGCTGGAGGGTGCTTTGGGCGAACCCTTTGACGCGGGCGGGGTTGACTAGACTGACGATGTGGTCGGCAGCCACAAGAAATTCAGCTATGGCGTCGCCATAGGTGCCGGTCGCCTCCAGACAGACGTGTACCCGCCCCGCCTGTAGGCCGGCGAGCCATTCGAGCAGGGTGGCAAAACCCTCAGTGTTGTTAGAGAAGGCCCTGGATCTGACGGTTCCGTCCTCAAAGCGGAGGGCCGAGTGGAAGGTGAGTTTGCTGATGTCAAGGCCGAGGCAGTGCATGGGCAGGCGACTCCACAAGGGGTTTACGGAAGATGGGCAAAGACCGGCTATCGCTAACCTTGCAAATGCAGACTGACCGCTAAGTGGCCGTCTAAGATACTGTCCAGCAGCACAGCGCGGTCCGGGAGTAGCAAGGGGATCTCAATCTTCCAAACAGACTTTGCGTCTTGAGGGGGGCCAGTGATTCACCCTTGCCACCGGCTTCCAAGAGGAAGCTTGCCACGGGACCGAGCATCCTCGATCCCCCAGCAATATAAAGGGGGGACGTGGGAAGGGCACCCGCAGGGTGTCCCTACGTCGCAGGTAGCTCTCGTCACCTGACAGTGGCCGCCCGAGGACGGACATCCTAAGCTGGAGAAAGACAGTGAGTGTCAAGCAATGAACCTCAAGCACGTCAAATACTTGATCGAGACCTTGACCGCCAGAGAACTGGAAGCTCGAGTGTGTCAGATCGAGGCCGCTTATTTTCAAGCCTCCCCAGAAATTCAGGAGGAGTTACTTGATGAGGTAGGAGACTATCTTAAAGCCCTGGATGTACGCTTGCAGATTGAACAGACTGGTATAGACCGGGATACGGCCTTGCGTGATCTCGCGCACCGCATGCGCAGTCTGGGCAGTGCTCATGTCCCATTTAGCGAGTGGGTTCACAATCAGCACACTGGTCAATCTTCTCTGTCTGGGAGACAATAGAACGGTATCCCCACCGGTTTTAGCTGGATTCAATTAAGGGCTGGTCCCAGGTCGAGCATTATGTTGAGTTTATCGGCCAACCACCGCTCACAAATACAAACCCACGGCGAGCGCACCTATCCCGACGAGTGTTGCGGTCTCTTGCTGGGCCGATTCGGTACTTCTCCAACCTCGGAGGAGCACAAAATCCTCATTGAGGTCTGGCCGGTTACCAACGACTGGGAGGGAGCGGGGGAGTTCGGTCTGAACGACGGTCAGACGGCTCGCCGCCGCTTTTTGATCAGTCCCGAGGACTATCTCAGCGGTGAACGGCACGCCCGGCAACATGGCCTGGAGGTAATTGGCACTTACCATTCGCATCCCGATCATCCGGCGCGGCCCTCGGAGTTCGACCGCGGCAATGCCTGGCCCGTATACTCTTACATCATTGTCTCAATCCAGACGGGTCAAGCAGTAGACCTGGCCAGCTGGATACTCGATGAAGAGCGCCAATTCCAATCAGAAACATTACAACAGACCGTGGAGGCCTAGGACTATGAGCATCAAAGTACTGATCCCGGCTCCTCTCAGGCGGTACGCGGGCAATCAGGACAGTCTGCAACTCGATGGGCAGAGCGTAGGTGAAGTAATGGGCGATCTGACTGCCCGTTACGGTGAACTCAAGAAGCACCTGTACGGCGAAGACGGCAGGCTACGCAACTTCGTGAATATCTACGTAAATGACGAGGACATCCGCAACCTGGCCCAGGAGGGAACAGTAGTGCAACCAACGGACGTGATCAGTATCGTGCCTTCGATTGCGGGAGGTCGCTGAGATGCTCAACCCGGACACGACGACGATTCAGCTCTCCAAAGAAGAACTTGAACGCTACTCGCGCCACTTGATCTTGCCAGAGGTCGGCCTCGAAGGTCAGAAGAAGCTCAAAGCTGCCTCAGTGCTCTGCATCGGCACGGGTGGACTGGGTGCTCCCCTGACGATGTACCTGGCGGCCGCCGGGGTGGGCCGTATTGGTCTGGTGGATTTTGATGTAGTCGATGTCTCGAATCTGCAACGTCAGGTCATTCACGGCACCTCCTGGATTGGCAAGCCCAAGCTCGATTCCGCCGCGAACCGCCTGGCTGAGATCAACCCAAATGTGCAGCTCGATCTGCATCCGGTCCGTCTGTCTTCAGAAAATGCCCTCGACATTCTTCGTGACTACGACATCGTTATCGACGGTACCGACAACTTTCCCACCCGCTACCTGGTCAATGACGCTTGTGTGTTGCTGGGCAAGCCCAATGTGTACGGCTCCATTTTCCGTTTCGAAGGTCAGGCAAGCGTCTTCCATTACCAGGACGGCCCTTGCTATCGCTGCCTTTACCCGGAGCCGCCGCCACCGGGTCTGGTCCCCAGTTGTGCAGAGGGAGGTGTCCTCGGCATATTGCCGGGTATCATCGGTGTCATCCAGGCAACCGAGGCAGTCAAGATTATCCTGGGCGAGGGCACGACGCTCAAGAACCGTCTGATGCTCTACGACGCGCTCAACATGAAATTCCGCGAACTCAAACTGCGTAAGAACCCCGAGTGTCCGGTCTGCGGTGACCACCCCACGGTCACGGAGTTGATCGACTACGAGGAGTTCTGCGGCATCCCGCAGGCAAAGGCAGCCGAGGAAGCAGCCCAGAGCATGATCCCCGAGATCACCGCAACCCAACTCAAGCGCTTGCTGGATCAGTCCTCGGATGTAGTCGTGATCGATGTGCGCAACCCCGACGAATATGCCATCGCCCGCATCCCCGGCACCACGCTCGTGCCGCTGCCCGAGATTGAGCAGGGAGCGGGGGTGGAAAAGGTGCGCGAATTGGTAAACGGGTCCGAGCTCGTCGTGCATTGTCGCAGCGGGATGCGCTCATCCAAGGCTTTGAGTATCCTTCAGGCAGCCGGGATCAAAGGCTCAAACCTCAAGGGCGGCATCCATGCCTGGTCGGACGAGGTAGACCCGAGCGTGCCAAAGGTCTGATCTGCTCGTAGTCGCGCACTGCAACATCGTGGTCGAAACGGCGTAACACCGCAGATGAAGTGAGTCTGCTCACTCCATCTGCGGGGATTGGCGCTGGCAGCCTCTCGGCATCAGCTATTGTGAGGGCGTGATTTTCTGTGACTGGCTTGATGCGCGTTTCGATTGTCATCCCTACCCTGAATGAGGCGAGTTGCCTCGGGCGCACCTTGCGGCATCTGAGCTTGCTTGAGCCCAGTGCCCGCGAAGTGCTGGTAGTAGACGCCGGGAGTGAGGACGAGACTGTGACGATTGCCCACGCGGCAGGAGTTCGTGTCCTGCAGTCGAGTCGTGGACGTGCAGTGCAGATGAATCTCGGTGCCGAGACCGCAACTGGGGAGATCGTCTGTTTCGTACATGCAGACACACTGGTACCGGATGATCTGGTGCGCGTCATCGAGGCGACCCTGACCGACCCAGCCATTGTTTGCGGGGGTTTCATTTCCGTGATGACGGGTCCGTTGCAAACACGCTGGGGGGTGTCCCTGCACAACTTTCTCAAAACCTACTACGCTCCGCTGCTCTTCAAGCCTCATCTGTTCGTGCGTGGCCTGCGCCTGCTATTTGGCGATCAGGTTATATTCTGCCGCCGTGCCGACTTCTGGGCGGTGGGCGGTTTCGACGCGGTACCCATTCTCGAGGAAGGTAACCTTTGCTTGAAGCTAGTAAAGCGGGGGCGAATCTGTCAGGTCAACCGCATCGTATTGAGTTCTGACCGGCGGGTGGCGCGTTGGGGATCACTCAAGGCGACGGCCATCTACCTTTACATTGGTTTTTTGTGGGGATTCGGCGTCTCGGAGACATACCTGCGCCGTTTTTACGAAGACATCCGTTAATCGTCTTCGCGATCGGCTGTAGTATGAACAGCAGACAAGCCGGGAACACCGCATGTGCATTCATTACATTGAAGCGGAAATTGAACTGGACACCGAGGGCAACCTCTACGAGCAAGTCAGTCAGACGCTTGAAACCTACGGCGAGCCCTTGCGCTGGGCGATTGTCGCAATCGAGGCTCAGCAGGCGCGCATCGAGGCGGTTGTTCTGACTCCGTGAAGCCCCTGACTGTCTTGCTGCTCATTCCCACGGGCATCGGAGCGTCGATCGGCGGCTATGCCGGGGACGGGATTCCCATTGCCCGCCTGCTCTCGGGTGTGGCAGACTGCTTGATCACCCATCCGAACGTGCTGAACGGAGCGATCCTCAGCTGGCCTTTGCCAAATGTCTTGTACGTCGAGGGTTATGCTCTTGACCGCTGGTGCGCGGGGGAGTGGGCACTAAGGCCCGTTCACCGCAACCGGGTGGGTGTTTTGCTCGACTGTGCTCTCGACCCCGAGCAACGTGTTCATCATCTCAATGCCATCGAGGCAGCCCGCTGGACCCTGGGGATCGATGTCTGCGGCCATTGCACAACAGATGCACCTGTTGGCGTCGAAGTCTGTACCGGCACGACCGGATCCTGGGGAACGGTTCGTGACCCGGCAACGCTCTTGCGAGGAGCCGAGCGGCTGGTTACAGCCGGGGCCGAGGCAATCGCCGTGGTCACGCGCTTTCCCGATCTAGAGTCGGATGCCTATCTTGAAGGCCGGGGAGTAGACCCGATCGGGGGGGCGGAAGCGGTGATTAGTCACCTGCTCGTGCGTCATCTCGGTATTCCCTGTGCCCACGCTCCAGCACTTGATCCCCAAATCGAAGCCACGCTTGTCCATCCTCGGGTGGCTGCCGAATCGCTCGGTCCGACCTTCCTGCCCTGTGTCCTGGTGGGTCTGAGCCGCGCTCCCCACTACCTGCCCTCGGACCGGGCCAGGAGCACGGACATTTCCGCAGAGCACGTAGATGTAGTGGTCACCCCGGTAGATGCCTGTGGTGGAGCAGGTCTCATCGCCCTCGCCGGTCGTGGGGCTCCCGTCATTGTGGCCGTTGAAGAGAACACGAGCTACATGAATGTAACTCCCGAGGCACTCGGGATCAAGGCATTGCGCGTCCGCTCCTACCTGGAGGCGTGCGGCTGGCTGGTCGGCTGGAAAAATGGCCTGAGCCTCACCACGGGAGCATCCTGTCCCGAAATTTTTTAACCGAAATGCTGGTGATAATAGGTCTTCAAACGGTCATGTTCCTCGGGCTCAGCGACGGACTCACCCTGTCTGAGTGCCCGTAACCGCCCTTCGATTACCTGACGCACTTGCTGGCGGCCCAGGGTTTCAAATTGCATGGAGTGGTCCTCGAGCTCAGTCACCAGGAAAAACATGCGCTGAGCATAGAGCGTCGTGAACAAGCCCTTGGTCGTTCCGATGGCAGAGATGGCGTACAGTAACCCAAAATGGGGATGCTGCAGGTATTGTTCTTGCATAGGGGAAGTAATTGTTATATAGGATACTAATGTAGGTAGCCGGGTTTGTCACCCGTTTGGATACTCTTTGAGGAGCACTCGGGTGGTGAGACTTACTCCGGGCGCTGAGGAAGCTACGGCCAGAATCAACACAATGTGGCGTGACGGCCCCGTGCATGACTACTGAGGCAAGAAACCACGGGCACAAAAAGAGTCATGTGACGGTGCCGGGCCGCCGCAGCAATCCCGCGCCCACTTGTGCGGGAGCGTACACGAGTGAATGACTACTGCTCCGTCAGTTCCGTCCTTCCATTTGACGCTCCCCGACAGTAAACTATCTCCGCTGGTGAGCAAATCAGATTGGTCTTAGCCCCAAAAACCAGTCTGACGATTCGGGGGCAGACCGCGTTGGCACGACCTCGATCAATTTACCTGATTGAATTGCCGGGTAATAGACCCGGCCTGCGAAACCCGGAGTGATCGGGCTCTGGGTAGGGGTGCTTGTCAAAACTGGCGTCTTGGCGAGCACTGCTCCACTGACAGGATCGCGCCAGATTAGCTGGTCGCCCGTCGAAGTAGAGTTGGGCATAATCACCTGGCGATTGTTGTCGGGACCTTGCAGAAAGATAAACCCGTTGCTCACATTGGCGATCTTCCAGTCGCTAACGATTCCTGTACTGGCGATGTGAGCAGCCACTACCACTCCGGTGCCGGTATCCTGCGCATAGATGTGCCCACTTGCAACATCTAGGGCCGCTTTAGAAAACGAGTATGACGTACTGCTGATGCTCGTCTTGAAAGGGGTCGCAGTGAAACTCTGGCCGGTGTTTATATTGGCCACAACTAGGCGGCAGGGGACTTGGGAGGCAACAAAGTTGGTCTGCATCACCGCCCACTCGCCCAGAATTCCGACACCGCCACCGTTAGTTCCACCGTCGTAGCCGATGTTGCCCCAGGTAGTATCGGCTGACAAGACTCTGGAGGCAAACCGGTAACGGAACAAACTGGACACTCCAGGTACATAGA
>JACMIX010000204.1 GCA_014380935.1 Gloeobacterales cyanobacterium ES-bin-141
ACCAGTTAGGTGATAGTGACGAACTTGTCCAGGAGGCAATTGATTGTTGCCCGGTGGACTGCATCCACCGTGTCGATTATTCTGTCATTCCGCTTCTAGAAGAAGAGCGTCGTCATCAGCAAATTCCCGGTATTGGTTTGCCACCGACCGGACCCCGCAAAATGAAACCCAGGAAGCCCCGGACCAAAAAGGTTTAGCTGGCAAGCTGCTCAAGGGCATCTCCCAGGACAGCGATTTCGTCCAGGGTATTGTAGTGGACCAGGCTTATGCGTACAGCCCCGCCGCGCGCTTCAAGGCCGAGGCGAACCATGGGCTCCAGGGCGTAGTAGTTGCCGGACCAGACGTTGATACCGGCCCCGGCCAGATGTGTTGCCACATCCCGGGGAGCATGGCCTGTAACGGTGACAGCGAAGGTCGGCACACGCCGGGTGATCTGTGTACGGTCTGTAATGCCGTGCACTGTGATGTAGGGGAGCCGCTCGAACAGACTTAGCAAGGTGACTGAGAGAGTACGCTCGTAGTCAGCGATATCTGCCAGTGCTTTGTGTAACTGTTCGCGGCGGGTGGTGCCGACCGGGGCCAGGGAGGCCAGGTACTCGATTGAACCAAGTGTTCCGGCGATCCCTTCATGGTTTTGGGTGCCGGACTCGAACTTATCGGGTATTTCGGCTTTGACTGTGCGTAGATGGAAAGCCTGAACTTGCTCCAGGACATCCGCACGCCCCCAGAGGATGCCGACATGCGGTCCGAAAAACTTGTAAGCGGAGCAGACCAGCACATCACAGCCCAGGGTGCCGACATCGACAGGACCGTGAGGAACAAAGTGGACGGCGTCGACAAAGCAAAGCGCTCCCGCACTGTGGGCCATCTCCGCGATCCGGGCGACCGGGTTTACGGTACCAAAAGCATTGGACGCGTATCCGACGGCTACCAGCCGTGTTCGCTCTGAGAGCTGGTTTGCCAGGCTGTCAAGGTCGATGGTCGCGTCCTCGGTCCGAATATCGGCAAAACGGACACGCACCCCGCGCTCGGCAAGACCCAGCCAGGGCGAGACATTTGCTTCGTGTTCGAGGCGAGTCGTAACAATTTCATCACCCGGCTGGCAGGAGCGCCCAAATGCACGCGCAAAGGCCTGGGTCAGTGTCGTCATATTGGCACCGAAGGTGACTTCTCGTGGTGAAGCTGCACCAAGCAAGTCGGCAACTGCCGCTCGGCTCTCGCCAAGGAGAGCATCCGAGCGGCGGGCAGTTGGGAAGACGCCCCCGGTATTTGCATTTGAGGTCAGCAAATAGTCCGTCATGCGCTCGATGCACTGGCGCGGAACCTGGGTACCGGCGGCATTGTCGAAATAGATAGTATGACGAGCACTCGACGAGCACGCTGTTAGAGCCGGAAAATGTTTCCTAATAGTTTCGATATCCACGGCGATGCCAGCGATGCTCAACACCAGGTGAACGTACCACGAACTCGGGCAGACATACCACTCTATACTGTGAAGCATGGCCAAACGTAAGCGCTCAGCCCCCCGTCCCTCGGGAGCAAGTGACGATCAAATAGACCTTCCACCCGTCGCTTCTGGTGCTGTCGGTTTCATCACAGCAGAGGAACTCCTTCGCGTCATGAACCGGGTCAAGGTCCTCGACTGTCGCAGTGGCCCTGAACGTAAACTGGGCCTGATCCCCGGTTCTATACCCTACAACCCCAATCGCTTTGAGGCCGAGAACGCACCTGCTGTCCCAGTGGTCTGCTTGAGCTGGACGAATAAGCGCAGTCTCGTTGCCGCCTACCGCCTGGTCAAGCAGGGTTACATTGTCTATCAGCTCAAGGGCGGGATGTGGAACTGGCAACGCCAGGGCTATCCAAAAATTTAGGTGGTACCCCCAACCGGATTCGAACCGGTGTCGCCTCCGTGAAAGGGAGGTGTCCTGGGCCTCTAGACGATGGGGGCACAGCACAGCTAACCATTATGGAGTGGCACACTCACAGGCGTCAACGAGCCCGCTGTTTTTGCGCATGGCGAGGTGCAGGTCAATCCTCCGGAATGGTCTCGGGAGGCGGGTTTTTATAGACGTGCAATCCAGCCCGCGATGGCTTCTATACCTTGAATATCCACTCGCCAGTCGGGCCAGAGATTCTCGGCTGCAGAGCGCCAGGTAGTTGTACGAACCAGCCAGTGGTCGAGTCCCTCAAGCAGGAGCAGGTCGGCCTGGGGCTTACCCTTCGTGTGTGCCTCGGCAACCAGGCGTTTCGCCTCGGCAGGTGGAAAGATCCAATCCATCGCTCCCTGGACGGCCAGGACCGGGCAGTTGAGGTTTAACACCGGACGAAACAAAAAGAGCGGTTTACGACTTTCGTAATCAGCCTGAATCTGGCTGAGTGTTCGCTGATGCTCCTCGGGTGGCAGTTCAGCCAGGACGACCTCTGCTTGCGCGCGGTAGTTCAACAGGTCACTGAGCGGGCTTACAGGGGGTGCAATCAAGACTAACCCCCTGATACCCGGACTGCGACCGGCTCCAACCGTTGCGAGGGCACCTCCGGCCCCATGTCCGACGAGCACAAGCCCGCCCTGCAATTCGGGTAACTGACCGGCATGGGTGAGCACTCGCAAAAAGTCCGCGATCGCAAGTTCCGGCCCGGCGAAGTCGCCATCGCTCCGGCCAACACCCCGACGATCAACGCGCAATGAAGCGATCCCCAGGCCTGCCAGTCCTTCCGCCAGCTGAGCCAGCGGTGCAAATCCAGCATCGGCGTCGTTGCCGTGCATATCGCCCAGGCCGCTGCTCGGTGCGAACACGACACCCATTGTCCCCGGTGAGTCCGGCACAAGTAGCTCACCACGCAGGACAGCCCCCTCGACGGGTATCTCGACGCCGAAATGCTCAAACGCACTTGTCTTCCGTAGTACCACTATCTGCTCCTCCAGGTAAAAATTCTCTTGACAGTCCAGCAGCAGGTTCTTATCCTGATGGTATCAACCCTCCTCCCGAGCCAAGCCCGGGTGTTGTCAAGGGTTTCTTTTCGTCTTTACAAGAGGTTTTTAACGGATTGGTTATTCGCAAGCGCTCTGAGCGGGCAGGTAATCAGGACCTGCCCATGATCAATGAAAGGATCCGCTATCCCAAGATTCGGGCTATCGATGCTGACGGTACCCAGCTCGGGATCATGCATCCGAGGGATGCTCTACGGATTGCCGAGGAGCGGAACCTTGATCTAGTTGTGGTGAGCGAAGATGCTCAACCACCGGTTTGTCGGATCATGGACTACGGCAAGTACAAGTTCGAGCAAGAAAAACGTGCCAAGGAAGCCCGTAAAAAGCAGCATACCGCCGATGTCAAAGAAGTCAAAATGCGCTACACGATTGGCGAGCATGATTATCAGGTCCGCCAGCGTGACACAGTACGCTTTTTAAAGGACGGCGACAAGGTCAAAGCCACGATTATGTTCCGGGGCCGTGAGATCCAGCATGCAAATCTGGCTAAGGATCTACTGATGCAACTGGCTAGCGACGTCAGCGAAGTCGGTGAGGTTCAGCAGGAGCCGTCGGTTGAAGGTCGCAACATGACTATGATCCTGGGTCCCAAGCGTTAGCTGACACAAAACGCTCTACTCCCTCCAGGTCTTTGAATACCTGAATGGATTTGTAGTGGCCATTTTTCTGTAGTAGAGCCTCCACCTCAACTGCCTGACCGCTCATGACTTCGACTACCCATAACCCTCCGGAGCGCAGGTAATCCGGACCACCCTCTACCAGGTGCCGGATATGCTCAAGGCCGTCTTCTCCTCCGTCGAGGGCAAGGTGGGGCTCGTGAAGGCGGACCTCCGGTGCGAGGCCTACTACTAGAGAACTGGGGATGTAAGGCGGGTTGCTCACCAGGACATCAAGGCGTCCTCGCCAGGGCTCAAGCGGCTCGAACCACGAGCCTTGCAGCAACTGCACCTGCTCGAGGCCCAATCGAGCCCGATTTTGCCGGGCAATAGCAAGCGCTTCTCCCGACAGCTCGATGCCAATAATGGCGCTCTTCGGCAGGGCCAGGGCCAGGGCCAGGGCGATCGCACCAGTTCCCGTGCCCAGGTCGGCTATCAAGCCCGATGGACGTGTCCGGCAGAACTGCACGACTAGATCCACTAGCAGTTCGGTCTCAGGCCGCGGGATAAGCGCTCCCGGTCCGACAGACAACCTCAGGTTGTGCCAGTGAACCTCCCCCACTAGATATTGCAAAGGAACGTGCTCCCCGAGCCGACGTTCCCAGAGCCGGTCCAGTTCTGCCTGCCAGGGCTCTAGAGCGGCAATGTCCGTAAGGCGGAGTTGGAGCCGATCCATCCCCGTGACGCTCTCGATCAAATAGTCCACTTCGAGTGGATCAAGTCCGGCCTGACGTGCCTGGACAAGGGCTGCCTGTCGCCAGGGCCAGACCGGCACGGGCGTTATTTGTTTCCTTCCGGTTTGGCCGGTGCTGGGGCCGGGGTGGTGGGTTTGACCTCCGGGGTAGCCCCCTTGGTGGGCTTTTGAATCGTCTGGAGGTATTGAATGGCTGTCAGGGAAGGAACAAAGGTCAGCTTCTCAAATTCCTTGTCGTTCTTGCCTGCAAGCATCGTACCGATAACCGAATCGAGCGGTGCGACCTCGACACTCATCTGCTTGGCAAGTTCCGGTTTTGTCTTCTTGAGCTCGTCTACGTTACGCTGAATATCTTTTTCGTCGAAGAACAGCGGGACGTACTGCTTGCCGTCCTTCTCGAAAGTTACAAAACCCTTGGACTTGTTCTTTTCGTCGCTGCCGACCGCATAAAAGACGGGGATGCCGGGAAAACTCTTAGCAGTCGTCTCGCTTTTCTTGAATACCTCGAGTGCATAATCAACTGTCTTGGCGTCCGATAGAAACTGAAAGGCGATTTTGCTGTCTTTGTTTTTTTGCTCCTCACGAATGAGTTTGTAGGCCTGACCAAGGCTGATCACGCTGATTTGCGAGTCCTTGGCGAGGTTGGCTTCTCGCTTTTGGATGTTGCTGTAGGTGTCTTGAACTTGCTTTTGATCCAGGAAGAACGGCAGGACGGACTGATCTTTTTTATCTTTGTCCTGCACCGTGATAATGAGCGGATTGCCCTTTTGATCCATGATCGTAAAGACAGGTACGGCATTGAGCTTGTCGGCAACCTGTTCCTCTGTCAACGCAAACGCCGGTGCAACTGCAACTGCACAGGCAAGCACGCTCAGAACCCCCAGGCGCAGGCTGTTTTTACATTGACCGGCGTACGAATGAAGTTTGCTCCAATCCTGTCGCATACACTCTCCTATGATCGATTAAGAATTGCTGACATTGGGTTGTCGGGCCATCGATACGGTCGCAACCACTGATGGCATCAAAGGTCTGTAACTCTCAGACATCCTACTCCAGCAAGACCCGAGCAGAGCAAGAAAGTTCCTCTAGGACTTGGGTTTGTTGACGCTTTTTTGTAAGGTCTGTGCATACTCTAGGGCTTTTTGGGCGGGGATGAAGGTAATTTTGCTGGACTCATCGTCATTCTTGGTATCTAGAATCGTACCGACAACCGAATCAAGCGTTGCAACCTCGACGGACAGCTGTTTGGCCATGTCCGGCTTGGTTTGTTTGAGTTCTCGAAGATTGCGGTCGAGGTCGTCTTTGGAGAGAAACATTGGCAAGTACTCCTTGCCGTCCCGATTCAAAGTAAGGATGCCTTTTTTGGGTCCGCCGGCCAGAAAGAAAATTGGCACGCTCGGGAAATTCTTGAGCTGAGGATTTTGTTTTTTGGCGATGTCAAAGGCGGTTTGGACACTCTGGGGACTACTGAGGAACTGGAATTGAACTTTGTTATCTTTTTTCTGCCGCTGTTCTTTGGCGACACGATAAGCCTGGCCAAGACCCGTCAGCGAAACTTTGTATCCCTGGGCCACTTTTGCATCTTGTTTGCGGATTGCTTGCATGGCTTGCTGGGCCAGTGATGCGTCCAGGTAGAAATTCAACAAAGCTGCTTCTGTCTTGTCCTTGGTCTTCAGTAGCAGCGGGCTGCCCTTTGCATCCACGACCGTGAATACAGGGATGCTGTTGAGTTTGCCGATCAGTTTGTCCTCCGGAAGAGCTAGGGCAGCGGGCGTATGCAGGGCTGCCAGCATCAAACAGGCCAATATGCAGGCATGCCGAAGGCTGTTGGGCAGGGTAAATCGCAAACGTCTCATAGTTTTCCCACGGGTACGCGGCTATATTATGTCATTGTGCCCGGCTACCGCCCAGGGAATCGACTCCGCCTGCTCCTGAGATTTATGGAAGTTTATTTGATCCGGCATGGAATCGCCGAAATACAATCAACCACTGGACAGGACGACGACCGGGCTCTCAGTGAGGAAGGTCGCAAAAAAACCCGGCAGGTGGCTGAACGTCTGCTCAAACTGGATGTGCAGCTTGATCTGTTGCTGGTCAGCCCGCTGCTTCGAGCCCGGCAGACAGCCCAGGTGCTTGTGCAGGTTGGGCTTGCCAAAACAATCGAAATCTTTACTCCCCTTGCCCCGGGAGGAACTTGTGCCGAGTTGCGCGAGCGCTTGAGCCGGCACGACGCGGCTTCGGCTGGCCTGGTCGGCCACCAGCCGGGACTCGGGTTGTGGGCGGAGGAGCTGATCTGGGGTATTCCTCAAACCGGCCTTGAAATCAAGAAAGCTGGTGTCGTGCGGATCGAATTGTCCCAACACGCTCCCGGTCGCCTCATCTGGTTGCTGACCCCAAAAGTGTTGCTGGCTTGATGGGCTATATCCTGGCCCTCGACCTCGGCACAACCGGCATCCGCGCCGTGCTCTTCGGCGCGGACGGACAGCCTCAACTGAGTGCCTACCGTGAACTGCCGCAGATTTATCCGCAACCGGGTTGGGTAGAGCATGATCCACTTGTGATCTGGAACCTGACCCGAGAGGTAATCGCCGCTGTGACCGGGGGGACTGGGAGGCAGGTGGTAGCACTGGGGCTGACCAACCAGCGCGAGACCTGTGTGCTCTGGGATCAGGCTACCGGCAAGCCTCTCTACAATGCGCT
>JACMIX010000205.1 GCA_014380935.1 Gloeobacterales cyanobacterium ES-bin-141
AGCATCCAGCTTCTCGCGGCGGGCGACTGCCTGGTAGGCCCGGTAGAGATCGACGCGCGAGCCCAGGCGGATGCGGTAATTGGAGACGGAGTTTGTGCATTCGAGACTGGCTTTGCGCACTTTGGGGTCGGGCGAAACGTCTTTGAGGAAGACCGCCGATGCAACTGTTTCAACAAAACGGGTCTGGGTGTCCTCGACGACCTGGACCGTGTTGGTAAAGGTCCGCTTGGCTGTCGGTATAGCCACTACCCCGGTGATGCCACGGTCGGCTGTTTGCTGAGCCCTGCTACATATCGAGGCGATCGAGGGAGCACTCAGGTTGAAGTTGATGTCGGGTCGGGTGGTCTCGACGACTTTGGCATCAACTGGGGTGTAGAGCAGTGGTGCGACTAAGACGAAGACCAGCAGAGCAGACCGAGCTTTCACGGGCAGAACTCCAGACAGGTACAAGTATTGTATCTATCGAGGCTACCTTGTTTTTCAGTCAGTGCCCAGGGTTTTGCTCGGTCTCTAGCTGAAACGTGCGCAGGTAATCACGACTGACGGCAAGTAGACCTGTCACAGTGGCCCCGTCCAACCTTTCAGATGTAGACGCGATGCAGTACTCAGTTCTGCGCTGGGGGTATCTGTTGTCGGAAAGTGTCAAGGTCTGGGGCGTCGAGGACGGCGAGGCCGAGCCGGTCCAGAGTCACTGAGTCCGTGATCTCCTGCAGGGCGGTCATCACATCTTCTGGTAGCGGCCCGAACTTGTGTTCCAACTGGTGCAGCACAGTGTGGATTCTGCCTCGTTGCTCGGCTTCAAGCACGATGTCTCGGGTCAACTCCTGAAACAGGGGTGTCTGTTGCAACAGATTCATCATCGACCTCCGTCGGAAAAATTCCGTTACCCTCTGCCGGTCCCGCAACGAGGCCAGCAGGCCCGTAACTGCCAACACTTCGTTGCGCTCTTGCAGCGATTCTAGCTCTGACTCGACTACCCCGACGCAGGCTGTGAGCAACCCTTCCACATTCGGGTCATCTTTGAAATAACGCTCCGCCTGAGCGCCGAGGCGGTCGAGGAGCGGGCTGTAGCAGGCCAGGAAGGCAAAGTTTAAAGAGCTTGGGTTAGAGGAACCGGAAGACATACGTTGCTTTAAGGTATAGATATTGACGCACGTTAGCAGTATTCGTCTTGAGCCGGAAATACACGCGTGCGTAGATCGCGACTGGCTGCCAGTAGTTCTGTCACAGTGGCCCAGTCCGACCTTTCAATGGCTTTCTCAAAGCGGTCGAGTGTCTTGCGGTAATGCTTCAACTCATTAAGAAGGGCGGCCCGATTCCAGCGCGCCATCGATTCGCCAAGCTGCGGGTTGCCCCCACCCACGCGCGTGGTGTCGTAAAAACCGCTACTTGCCAGCTGTTCGGCTTGCCGGTCATCCGCGGATGCCAGGTTGAGCAACAACGCTGCACTGACGAATACAGGCAGATGACTGATGCGGGCCACGGACAGGTCGTGCAGGTCCGGGTCCATCCGGTAGAGGTTTGCCCCCAGGTCTTTGACCAGAAACTCGACTCGCTCGAGGGCCTCGGTGGCTGTTCGTCGGGTAGGGGTCAAGACATAGGGCCGCCGCTCAAACAGAAGGGGTCGGGCTGCTCGGATGCCCTGCTGCTCGGTCCCTGCCATGGGATGACCACCTACGAACGCAGACCAGAGGCTCTCGGCACTCGGCACGATCGAACCTTTTACGGACGCCACGTCGGTGATCACGGTTCCGAACTCAAGTACGGTGCTGAGTATCTGAATAGTTGGCAGGACATGCTCGGTGGGTGTGCAGACAAACACGACCTCCCGGTCTTGAAGCCGCCCACAATCGGGCCAGGCCTGGTCGGCCACCCCCAGTTCCTCAGCCAGTGCGATGGTTTGGGCTTGCCTGCTCACTCCAACGACATGGTGCCCCCGCTGCCGCAGATCCAGCCCCAGAGAACCTCCGATCAAACCAAGCCCGACAATCCCGATCCGCACTGTGACCTCCAGCCATGATTCGTCCCCGAATCATACGCCGCCTGAGGTCCTGATTAAGCCGACCATGACCTCGGCGGTTAAAGTTCCGGGCGCATTATTTGTGGTAAGACCCCATGCTGAAATACTTCTCGTGTGAACTTTTCGGCCTGAGCTTAAAAGAAACAAAAAAAAGCGAGAAACTCGGCGATAAGTTCTCTAGTATGTGAGTGAATTATTCGAGCCTGCCTAGCATGGAAGGTATACAAGAAAAGTTAGATGGCCTGAACGAAAGGCTGGAAAATCTGAACTCTGCATTACAGGTTCTACCCGAGCGAGTTGTACTGGCTGTACAGTCTATTCCTGGTAGTGGCATTCATCAGAGCGTCTATCAACGTGTCCCGCCAATCTACATCAAGGACGTTCTCTCCGATGAAGAAGAGATGACTTCGCGTCCTCCCTCTGCCAATGGCAAGGTTCTGCCCCTGGAAGTACAGATTCAGCGCCTTACGGCCCAACTAACCGCGGCTTACAACCGTATTGCTGCTCTAGAGGAGCAGCTCATGGCACGTCGAAGCGTCAACGAACGGTAAGGGTATGGGGCATACTTCTCACCACCTACCTGGGAAATCAGCCGGAAACGTCTGATCTGCCCGAGCCAAAAGTGTGCTCATAACTAGCGAAAAATGGAATTGCGCTAATGGATTAGACGCGCTTTCGGTAGTTTTTGGGCCTGGGAGGTTTTATCAGACGATGGAACGGGGCGCTGCAACATACGTGCGAGAGTCACGGTTTTAAGCTCTTGGTCCAGGTCATTGAGTTTTACGGCCAAGAGCGCCGAGAAACGAGAACGGCGTGGACGGAGGTAAATGGCTGACCGGTCTGAGGTCGAGGGCGTAATCTCAAGTTCATCGCTGAAGCGTACAAGTAACTCGTTGACAACTTCCTGGCGTCTGACTAGGTCGCCGGATTTCGCATGGTGTGCTGCTCGCGTAAATAGTTCGAGCAAGCCGCTGGAAACTTGAACGGCAACGTCCGTGTCGGTATTAATCTTAATTTCAGGCTCTTGACGCTTGAAAATGCCAATTGAGCGCAACCACTGCATGAACTTGCGTAACATTTGTTCTACACTCCCGATGTTCTGTGTGCCCTGTTGTAACGAGCATGCCCCAACCCGAAGCAAATTAGTATACGCATGTGGTAATCACCACTGTTAGAGATTTGAGTTCGGTGTAAGCACGGATAAGGCCTGAGTACATCATTGACATGGCGTGGATGAGGCCATCTCCCCAGGTAGATAGCAGAAGCAAACCAATTGACTAGAATCAGAGCTACTTCAAGTCCTCTACTGATTGTTTTTGACTAACTATGTGTTGCTCTGCGGCTCCAAGGATGATATGTCAACACTTTTGATGCGTTGTGCGAGATGGACCGCGCTGGACGAGCATACTCACGTAGGTGCCCTGGCTGCCTATTTGCATCACAAACAGCGCTATAATCCCTACTGGCTCCGGGTAACCAGCTGGCTTTTAATCTTTACTTTGATTACATATAGCGAGGTCTTCTTCCGGTGAGGGCAGCCTGGTCCTCCTACCCACGCCACCCGCTCGTTTTGTCGTCAATCTTCTCTTCCGTATAGACTGATAGCGGGAAGTCAACGTTGGTTCATATACGCCCGTGCTACAAATTCAATCTGACCCACGCATGCAACTACAAGACGTGCACAGTCCTCTTGCAGTCGCACTACTTCAGAGAAGGCAGAAGCTGGCTCACCTGTTCCAGACTCCGGTTATTCTCTGGTCAGGGCGTAGTAGCCCGCGCAACTTTCCTGCCAATCGCTTTGCTTTCCGAGCTAGCAGCCACTTTCTTTACTTTGCAGGTCTCCCCCTTGAAGGGATCGCAGTCAGACTCGAAGCGGGTGGGCTGCAACTGTTCATGGATGAAGCCGAGCCAGGCAGTGCTCTATGGCATGGTTCAACGTATACCCGTGAGGAGGTAGCTTCGTTGATGGGAGCGGACGAAGCTTATCCGCTGAGTGAACTGGCTGCATGGGCAAAGGGCGCAGCCACGATCCCAGCTCAGGACATGCCTACTTGCCTTGAGCAGTCTGAGGTATTGGGCCGACTTGCCTCCATCGGAACTCCTGGCATCGATCTCGCCCTTGCTGAGGCAATCGTGTCCTTGCGTCTTGTCCATGACGACACAGCCCTTGCCGAGTTGCGCCGGGCAGCGGCAGTAACAGTGCAGGCCCATCAGGCCGGCATGGCTGCTACATCTCGTGCCCGACTCGAGGCGGGTGTGCGGGCTGAGATGGAGAGCACGATTATTGCCCACGGAATGAGTTGTGCCTATAGCAGCATCGTCACAACCCACGGCGAGGTTCTCCACAATGAGCACTATCACTGCTCGCTGACGCCGGGGGACTTGCTGCTCGTGGATGTGGGAGCAGAAACGGCCACGGGGTGGGCTGCGGATGTAACACGAACCTGGCCAGTCACGGGCAAGTTCTCGCCTACCCAGCTAGAGCTTTACAGAGTCGTGCTCGCGGCTCACGACGCGTGTATAGCCAGGGTCCGTCCCGGAGCTGAGTATCGTGACATACATCTTCTGGCGGCAAGTATCATGACTCGAGGTCTGGTGGATATAGGTATTCTGCGGGGCCGGGTTGAGGACCTGGTTGAGATGGACGCGCACGCATTGTTCTTTCCACACGGCACGGGCCACCTGCTGGGTCTGGATGTGCATGATATGGAGGACCTGGGAGACCTGGCCGGGTACGAGGCGGGCCGGGTGCGCAGTAACCGATTCGGCCTGGGATTTCTGCGACTGGACCGGCCCCTCGAAGCGGGAATGCTGGTGACGATTGAGCCCGGCTTTTACCAGGTTCCGGCTATCTTGAATGACCCCGAGCGGCGGGCGAAATACCGGAAGGTTGTCAACTGGGAACGCCTTGCCCAGTTTGCCGATGTACGCGGTATTCGCATTGAAGACGATGTGCTGGTAACTCAGGGTGATGCCGAGGTACTCACTGCCGCCCTCCCAACCGCTCCTCACCTCATCGAGCAACTGGTGAGCGGCTGAGTCGGGAGCCGGGTGGTCATATCGCTGCCGGCCAGGTCAGGAGACCGATGCCTTCTATCAACCAGCGAAATAGACCATCGGCATCTTCATGGTAGGTCAGTGCAAGCACCGCCACATACAGAGCAATAAACAGCAGACCAGCACTTTGCAGTCCCAGGGCCGCCGTCCCCGCGAGTCCCGCGAGCCCAACCGATATGAGCCGGGCCGAGTGCTCTCCCCACAGCACCGGAATAGTGATTGTACCTACCACGCGGTCACCCTTGATATCACGGATATCGTTCAAGTTCACCAGGGCAGCCGCGAAACAAAAGAAAGCAAGCGCAACCAGTGCTGTCCGACCGTTCCAGGGACCACCCGCCGCTGCCAGTGGAATGCCGACGCTCAATAATGCCCACAGGGCAGCCACGTAGGGAACCTTGAGTCCCGGCAACTGTTTGGGAGCCCGCCCACCGGGTAGTATCCGACCGCTGTATACGAGTGCAAAACCCAGGCCAGCCAGGATAGGAGGTAGGGTTGCCGGACGCAGGGCCAGCAATATCACGGCGCCAATTGCCGTCCCGGTTGTGAGGGCAGCCAGCGTGCGGTGGTGTCTTGCGACCCATTGCGTCCGCTGCTTCATATTCATCTGGTCGTCCCGACCGGTGTAATCAGCTAACCGGTCGCGGTTGTAGGTCAGCAATGTCAGGCAGAACACGAGTCCCAGGACCGGCAGATCCAGGGCGAGACCCAATAGCCGATTTACGCTCAGGCTCCAGCACACGGCTGTTGCAGCCAGGACCAGGTTGGAGTAGAGCAACCAGCGTTCCAGGATTGCCCAGGGAGTAGGACTTGATGGTGAGAAAATAAAGCCCCTCCGGCGAGCATCCTCTTCGAGCGTACCAACGGTTGGGCCAGTGCGTCCTGCTGACTGGTCGCCACCAGTCGGCGGACAACTTCAAGCCCCACCTCGGTAGTTGCCTCAAGCAGCTTCGGATTCACAGAGGTATCGCCGGGTTTATGGTAGTTGGGGTCCTGGCCCCGGTAAAAAAACAGAGCCGGTACACCCTGCGCCGTGAACGACCGATGGTCGCTAAGACCGTTGTCGCGAAAGGGTGAGACCGTGGAGTCAGCTGCCTGAGCAACAGCCACAAGCGGGCTGCTCCCACCGACAAGTAACTTGTCGTTGATACCAACCATGTCAAAGTTCAACATTCCCTTGAGGCCTTTGACCCACGCGGACTCAGCCCGGTTGACAAAGTCTCTCGAACCCTGCAACCCGTCCTCCTCACCGTCGAATGCCACAAACCACACCCGGTCCGCGAGCGTAGTACCGGCAAGACGGCGGGCAAGTTCCAGTACGACCGCCGTACCTGAGGCATTGTCGTTAGCGCCGGGGGCATCCGGTACCGAGTCATAGTGCGCACCGAGCAACACGTCCGGTCTGCTGATACCGGGCAGATGAGCGATGACATTGCGACCGGTAATTGTCCGCTTGCGGGTATCAACGACCAGCCCAGCCCGGGTAGGGGCCTGCTCCGAGTTCACCAGTAGGGGGCTACCCCGCTTGCCTGAAAGAGCCAGCACTGGAATAGCAACTTCACCACCGAGCGTGCCGTACAACTCACCGGGTTCGGAGTTGACAATGACCAGGCCGACTGCGCCCGCAGCGGTGGCGTTGCGCGCCTTAGCCAAAAAAGGGATTTGCCCGCGCCGTACGACTACGATGGCTCCTTTCACACTGGCTTTCTCAAAGTCAGCAGGCTGTCCTACTCCGGGTACCGCTACTAAAAGAGCCGTGGGAGAAGCAGCTAGAGATCCGGAGAGCGCCCGACCTGTCAGCCGCTCACCTGCAGCACTCAGGCTTGAGCCGAGGTCCTCAAATTTTGGATAGGTAAAAGTTTGTACTTCGGTGGTGTACCCGGCTTCACGGTACTGTGCAGTTAAATAAGCCGCTGCCTGTTCTGCGGCCGATGTTCCGGTGACCCGTGGACCTAGCGCGACGAGTGCTCTGACATCTGCGCCACTACGGCTGGACCTCTCAACCACGTCCGGCGGCATTATCGGGATCAAGACGGCTGCCAGGGCTGCCTGCCACCACGTAGAAGCAATAAGCATCGGTCGTCTCAGCTCTGGGGTTGATATAACTGGCTCCACTGGACAGGGCCAGGCAGTGTTTCGTTCCCGGGTCTGCTCTTCAGGACCTGGAGGATTTGAATTGCTGTTTGAGTTGCTCGAGCTCCTGGTCAACCTCCAGCTGCTGAAAGCGCTCTTCCGGCGTGAGTAGGCCCTGCATCTGGTCCCATAGTCGTCTACCGCGTTCTACTAGCTCCTGTACCCGTTGCTCGGCCGCAATAACGAGGTCCTCGCGTCCCTCGGTGCGGGAACGCTCCACGCGCCCCTGCCACTTCTGGATGTCACGGGATAACTCGACAAGTTGTTGTTTAGTACGAATTGCCAGTGCCTGACGGGCGATGCGCTCTTCAGGAGAACTCATGATAGTCTCTCGTGCAGTACAGCAAACCTAGCATGTGGTCTGCTCTCAAAGCCGGCAAAGTCCTCCACGACTGGCGCGCTGTCCGTAGTGATTCCTGCCGCTTGCCTTGCACTAAGACTTGCAATACCTCTTTCGGTGGACGAAATTTGACCTGTCTCAGCAGTATCGTAAGCCCAGACAGTTAGGAGCCAGACCATGAGCGCCGAGCAGCAACCGGAAGACTCCGCAAAGCAAGAGTTCGCCCAGAAATATGCCCCCAATCTCGACAAAGTTGACCTCAATTTGACAGGTACCGAGACCGCCCAGCCAGACGTCTCACCAGAGATAATCGAGCGCGAAGACGAAAAGGAAGAGCAGGCCAAGGCCGAGTTGTCCGAGCAGGCACCAGACCTCGAGCTGGTTGATCTGGAGTTTCTTCAATCCGACCAGAGTGAAGAGGAACGCCTTTTTCGCATTCAGTTCCGGCAGCTTGTCCTGGCAGGGCATGCCGCAGGTAAGAGCCTGGAGGAAGTCTACGTCGATGTCGGAGATATCGAAGCTACACCGGAAGCGCGATCCCAAGCTCTACCCTTACGTGAAATTGCCCAACGCATCTACCGTAGTGCTGACCAACGCGGTGGCGCAGATGCACAGTGCAACATTTGCGGCAAAATGAACCCGCGATACGAGGATAACTGTCCCAGTTTCTGCCCTTACGGCGAGCAATAAAAACACGCTGTCTGCTGTGAAGATGCCCGCAACAAGAGCACAGGTCCGGGAGCAAAATCTGGGAAAGCTCGGGTCATAACCGCCGGAGGATAAGTAGTCACCCCAGAGCTACTACTCTAGCGGGGTTTTCTGACACTCACGGGCACATACTCTGGCATTGGATGCTTACTTAACCGTTTCCGAACTGGAGATGCATAAATGCTTGCTCGAACTGTCCCGGCCCTCTTACTTGCCCTTGGTACTTTGCTTGCCCCATCGGTCCTTGCCCAGGTCCCTGATCCCGGTACACCGCCCAACGCCCCAAAAATTCCCGCTACCCCTGATCCCCGCTCTGACTTCAATCCCTTCAGTGCAACTGACAACCCGGCTGTCAAGCCCAAAAAGTCAAAGACAGCCGTGGTGAATGTCAACACTGGTACTGCTGACCAACTTCAGCTGCTAGAAGGAGTTGACGCGGCAAAAGCCGAGAAGATCATTCTCAGTCGGCCCTACACCTTTTTGAATGACCTGATCAACAAAGGCATCTTCACCGATGAAGAGCTAAAAGCCGTCAGACCACAACTCACTCTCCTCAAGAGCAGTTCACCGCCTGTCCCGGCTCAAAAGGAACCACCTGCCCAGACACAGACACAAAAAGAACAGTAATGACAGCTATCTCAACAACGCTTGTCGTTGCCATGACCGTGGATGGCAAAATCAGTGCCGTGGACCCGCAAGCTCCCCGCGATTCAGACTCAGCCGATCAGGCACACCTCGAATATCAGGTGTCATTGGTAGACCTAATCCTGGTGGGTGCGGGTACCATTCGCGCCGAAGGGAAGACCTACTTGATCAGCAATCCGGAATTGTTGGCGCAGCGAGCCGTCCGCGGTCAACCTTCCCAACCTGTTACCTGCGTGGTATCTCACTCTTTAGATCTGCCGCTTGATCTGCCTTTCTTTAACCAGGACGTCCGTCGCTGGGTCCTTACGACTCGGACTAGTCTGAGCAGTATCCACGCCTCGCTGTACCAGAAGGCTGAGTTGGTCGCCCTAGGTGAGGAGGCCCTCGATTGGGAACTGGCCTACGCATTCATGGCTGAACGGGGTATTCATAAGGTCGCTGCCCTTGGAGGGGGTGGTTTGAATGCTGAGTTATTGAATGCCGGGAGAATCGATGACCTTTGGGTGACAGTCTGGCCGGTAATTTATGGAGGCAAGCGGGCTCCAAGTCCAGTGGAGGGGGAGGGCTTTGACCCGCGCATGGCTCCTCATCTACAGCTCGTTGAGACACGTCAGGTCGGGAGTGAACTGTTTTTGCACTATCAGGTGCTCAGCGGTAGTTCGTAAACTGCAGGGCCACCGGATAGTCCTCACCTTTGAGTACCTGGATGATGGCCTGAAGCTCATCACGGCTTTTGCTCGTGACGCGCACTGCATCCCCCTGAATCTGCGGATTGGCTTTGCTGTTGTCGCGGATGGCTTTGCTGATCTGCTTGGCCAGTTCAGCGGACAGCCCCCGCTTAAGTTCGATGGACTGGCGAACGCGGTTGCCGCCTGCTGTTTCAATCTTGCCAGGTTCGAAAATCTTCAAAGACAGACTGCGCTTGGCAGCCTTGGTGCGCAGGATATCAAGAACCGCGTTGAGGCTCAGTTCACTGTCGGTGTTGATGACGATTTGCTCCTCTTCCAGATCAATCTGTGTTTTGGTGCTCTTGAGGTCATAGCGGCTGGTAACTTCGCGCACAGTCTGGTCCACGGCGTTGACGAGTTCCTGGCGGTCAAAGTCTGAGACGACATCGAAAGAGTAGGTTGTAGCGGCCATAGGTACTGAAGAATCTTGTCACTGAGTTTATTTATTCTCTACTACCTGACTCAACATGGAGTCTTCCGGACAAAGGTTCCTTTGAGCCAACCTGGAGGAGTTATGTAAGGAGAAGGCCGTGCCGGACTATCATCACTCTTACACTCACCGAATATTGATCGGAGTTGTAGTTGCTTTTTTCTTGGGGGCCTGTACTGCCGTCGAGCAGCAATCAGCAGGCCGGGTTCTGGCCCAACGCCCGGTCAGCGACCCCTATACGGGAAATTTGGATATTTTTGAGTGGCCGGGTCGAGCCGCGGCGCTCCAAATCGAGCGGGTGATGGACGAGTTGCGTATTACCCCAGGAAAGACAGTGGCCGATATTGGTGCCGGAAGCGGCTGGTTTACGGTGCTTGCCGCCCGGCGAGTTGGAGCTGGGGGTAAGGTGTACGCAGTCGATATCAACCAGGGCTACCTCGACTACATCGAGAAGCGCTCCAGACGTGAAGGTTTGAGTGCTATTCAGCCAGTACTCGGAACTGCAAATGATCCCAAATTACCCGCAACTGCGGTTGACGCGGTGCTGATGCTCAGGGCATACCATGAAGTTGCAGAACCAGTCGCCTTACTCAAGCAGACGCGCAATGCCCTCAAACCGAAGGGTTTGCTCGGCATCATAGACCGCAACGGTCGAGGCAACGACCATGGTGTCGATCAAAAGGTAGTGGTTGAGGAGGCAGCCAAAGCCGGTTTCAAGCTGGTTGACAGCTTCGATTTCGTCAAAGCTGGGCGAGAAGACTATTTCCTGGTCTTTCAACCAACTCCCGAGAATTAGCTGAGCGCTGTGCATGCTGAAATAATGTGAATATTTTTCAAGAAGCTGATCCAAATTTACTTATGTCTTTTATAAGTAAAATGTGATCCCCGCAGAATTCGTGAGGTAGATAATGGTTGCCAGTCGTACAAAACCCACCCAAGTGGACGACCGGGCAAACGAGTCATTCGTTTGGGACAGCAATCGCTATGAGTCAGTAGCCGAAAAGCACACCGGTTTCACGGCAGATATGCTGGACCGGTTGATTTGTATTGGCCTGTTCTTGTTCGGAGCCGCCAGTTTCGGCGCTGCCATAGTCGCAACAGCCCTGCACGTCTGGTACCTGTGGGTACGGTAATTCAGGTCTGATGCTAGACGGCATGCCATTCAGCCTTACCCCACACGGCAATCTCACAATATCTGTAGTTCTATTCCAACTTGAAGCCGATGGGGAGATTCGAACTCCCGACCGTTCGATTACGAATCGAATGCGCTACCACTGCGCCACATCGGCACGTCATATATCCTAGCAGCCCTCGGCAGATGCTTCGAACGGGACATACTGAGGAAAAGACGATCGTGAGATGCCGACCGCACTGACCCTGGGCTGCGCTTACATGCTGGATCGCCTGCTGGGTGACCCGCCGCACTGGTACCACCCCGTGCAGGCGATGGGTAGTGTGATTCGGCTCGCAGAAAAGTTTGCCCTGTCCAGGATAAAAAGCAGCTCTGGCCGAAGGGGTGCCGGGATCGTTCTCACACTGGCTCTTGTAAGTGGAAGTGCATTAAGTGGCTTGCTGCTGATTGACCTGGCTGCGCGGTTGCACCCCTGGTTGGGTAGCCTGTTCGAAGTTGTTATTCTGGCTGCCTGCTTCGCCAATCGCAGCCTGGGAGATGCAGCCCGCTCGGTGCTCATCCCGCTCGCCACAGGTGACCTACCACAGGCCCGCATAGTTCTAAGTAGTTATGTAGGCCGTGACACACAAAATTTGCCCGAACCAGAAATCCTGCGGGCAACGCTGGAAACGGTTGCCGAGAATACTACTGATGGAGTGACAGCGCCTATCTTCTACGCCGTATTGGGCGGGGCACCGCTTGCGCTTGCCTTCAAAGCAGTCAGCACACTCGACTCGATGATCGGCTACCGGGACGAGCCCTACACACACTTCGGATGGTTCGCAGCTAAGGCTGACGATCTGCTCAACTGGCTGCCCGCCCGTCTGACTGCTCTCACCCTCGCGGCACTCTCAGCAAAACCTGCTCAAGTGATCCGGCTGGTGCGCCGGGATGCGGGCCGCGACCCCAGTCCCAATTCCGGTGTCAGTATCGTGGCCTTCGCAGCCGCACTCGGTGTCCGGCTCGGAGGCGAAAATTACTATCGGGGTATCCTCAAACCCAAGCCCTATCTGGGAGATGCATGCTTCCCACTCACACCTGAGCGTCTGCGGGAGGGATTGGCCTTGCTCGAGAAAACGGCTTTCTTGTGGACGGCACTAGGAGCCGGACTGCTACTGGTATTTTAATGGGTGCTATGGGTCAACATCTTTTTGTCAAACTTGAGTACGGCATCGTCCCGAAGTCGGTGTTCGATCAGTACGTACCTGCCCATGTTGCATATGTGCGCAATTTGCAGAGTGAGGGACGTCGTGTTGAGAGCGGCTACTGGTTTGAACGCGGAGGCGGAATGATGATCTTCGAAGCTGCCTCCCGTGCAGAGGCACAGATCATTGTTGAAAACGATCCCCTCGTCCTGAACGGGTGTGTGAGATATGAGCTAAAAGAATGGTGTCTTGTCAACCCTAAGTCCGAACAGCCGGATATGCATGGTACTCGATACGCAGCAAGTCAAGAACAAAGCTCGTGACCTGGGCTTCCATAAAGTTGGAGTTGCCCGCGCAGACGCACTGGGCAAAGATATCACCAGCCTCCAACGCTGGCTTTCGCTTGGTTATGCAGCTGATATGGACTGGATGCACGACTCGCGTCGTCAGGATGTACAAGCGGTACTACCGGGTACGCGCTCTGTCGTGGTGGTTGCCCTACACTACAACACGCCTCAACCCGAACCCGAACCCGGAACTGCTCGCATCTCCCGCTATGCCCAGGGACGCGATTACCACAAGGTCATGGGCAAACCTCTCCGAGAACTGGCTCACTGGCTTGATGCCCAACAACCCGGCAACCGTTCGCGCGCCTACGTAGACACCGGACCAATTCAAGAAAAAGCCTGGGCACAGGCCGCAGGTCTGGGCTGGATTGGCAAGAACGCCTGCCTGATTACGCTTGAATATGGCTCGTGGGTGTTTCTAGGTGAGGTGCTCACAACTATTGAGTTGGAGACGGATATTCCCCATCCAAACCACTGTGGCACCTGCACGCGCTGTCTCAAAAGCTGTCCCACGGACGCAATTGTCGAGCCGGCGCACATTGATGCTCGCTTGTGCCTGGCCTACCACACAATCGAGAACCGCGCGGAAACTCTGCCCAGTACTATTGCACATGGGCAAAATAACTGGGTAGTAGGCTGTGATGTTTGCCAGAGTTGCTGTCCTTTTAATCAGCGCAGCGAACGCTGGCAAAAGTTCACGGATATTGCCGACCTCACACCGCGCCCGTTCTGGCAAAACCCGCAACTCACCAAACTAGCCAGCCTTGATGATGCAACTTTCGAGCTCTGGACCCGGGGTAGTGCCATACGCCGCGTCCGCGCGCAGGGGTTACGGCGCAACAGTACTACAGCCCTGACTAGCCTTCGGGAGCAGAATTGGGCAGAATAAGGGCGTCCGTTCATATCTCACCATGACTGCTGTCCTTCCATCATCCGGACGAACCGGGACTGCCAACTGGCCTGGCCTGATTCACCATTACCGCGACTACCTGCCGGTCAGTGACACCACGCCTATCGTGACTCTCAAGGAGGGCAACACACCTCTTATTCCCCTAGATGCCGTCTCAGAGCGCCTCGGCCGTAATATTCGGGTCTGGGGAAAGTTCGAAGGGCTCAACCCGACTGGCAGCTTCAAAGACAGGGGTATGACTTTAGCCGTCTCTAAGGCCAAAGAGGCGGGAGCCACAGCAATATTGTGTGCCAGTACCGGCAACACATCTGCGGCTGCGGCTGCCTATGCTGCCCGTGGAGGTCTGCGCGCCTTTGTGTTGATCCCCGACGGGTATGTTGCACTCGGCAAGCTGGCTCAGGCAATTGTTTACGGTGCTGAGGTTATTGCCGTGCGCGGCAACTTTGACCGTGCACTCGCCATCGTTCGGGAGATGGCTACTGCGTACCCGCTCACCCTGGTTAATTCGGTCAACCCTCTGCGCTTGCAGGGGCAAAAAACCGCCGCCTTCGAGGTCTGCGACCAACTGGAAGGAGCCCCTGATTGGCTGTGCATTCCAGTTGGCAATGCCGGAAACATCACTGCTTACTGGATGGGCTTCTGCGAGTACTGGCAGCGAGGCAGAATTCGTACCCGCCCGCGCATGTTTGGTTTCGAAGCAAGTGGAGCTGCAGCACTTATCCATGACAAAGTGACACCTGTTGCTCACCCGGAGACGATTGCCACTGCAATCCGGATTGGTAATCCTGCAAGTGG
>JACMIX010000026.1 GCA_014380935.1 Gloeobacterales cyanobacterium ES-bin-141
CATCGACTACCCACCAGCGGCGCTCGATAGAGTCCACCGGGGGCAAGAATGTCTTGGCTGTCACGGTCGATTACTCCTGAATTTGCCGTAAAGTCACAATCCGAAATTATAGCCGAGAAGCTTCTCATTTCACAGAAATCGTCACTAACTAATATCTACCAGCGATCCTCGTAGAGCCGAAGGTTCTGGCCGGTAGCCGCTTCAAAGGTTCGTTCGCTCAGGTACTCCAGCTGGGACCGGCTGAAGCGAATGGGCAGGGGAGAGAGCAAGAATGCTACGGCTTCGACGCCCAGATTGCGGGCTCGCCTTTGCAGGTCGCTTGCCGTGGCCTCGAGATCGCTTGGAGTCGGGGGAGGTGCCGGTTCGCCAAATGCAGCGAACTGAATGTCATCAGCAATCTTCCGGTAGCGCTCTGTGGTGTTAGGGGTAACGACCAGGGCAGCCCTGAAGGTTCTCTGCATCAGTGGACGTGCCCCAGTGCCGAACGAGATCTGGGCTTTCAGCCTGGTCGGTTTGTTCGCCACTGGTCCTGCTATAGCATGACTACTTAGCTGGCCCACCAAGATCAGGGTCAGATAACCTACGAGGTAAGCGCGCTTTGCCTTGCCGCCCACAACTACGTTGCCTGTGCAAGCAGATAGAAGCAGGGTAAAGGGTGTGGGGACTGAATTGGTCTATCTCCAGAAGGATTTTTGAGTGGCCGAGAACTTCAACTCAAAGAAATATCCAGGAACATCATGACGACAAAGCCCAAAATTACCCCGAGTGTTCCCTCTCTTTCAAAGCCCTGACGGTGCGACTCAGGGATAATTTCATCGCTGACCACGAATAGCATTGCCCCGGCTGCAAAACCCATACCCCAGGGCAGCAAAGCTTCTCCTACCGAAATGACTCCAACTCCGACCAATCCACCGATAGGCTCGACTAAACCTGTGAGTAGAGAAATTCCCAAAGCAAAAAGCGGGGGATATTTTTGAGCCACGAGTGCCATGGCAACTACTAGACCCTCGGGCATGTTTTGCAGACCGATGCCCACGGCCAGGGCAATGCCGTCGGCGGTGTTGCCGGTGCCAAAACCAACCCCGACCGCCAGACCTTCCGGAAAGTTGTGCAGGGTAATCGCGGCAATGAAAAGCCAGATGCGTTTGATGTTTTCACGATTGCTACCTTCTGGCCCTTTGAAGAAGTGCTCGTGGGGCAGGTAGCGATTAGCAATTTCGAGAAACAATGCACCAACTACAATTCCCACGACCAGAATCAGTGCCGCGATCGGTTTGGGGATGCCCTGGGCAATTGCTGCCTCAGTGCCCGGGATGATGAGGGAAAAGGCGGTAGCAGCCAGCATGACTCCCCCGCCGAATCCCAGCATGATGCCTTGCAATCTCGGGGTCAGGTTGATCGGGAGTAGAACCGGTAACGCGCCGACGCCGGTAGCAAGGCCGGCAAGCAAGCTCGCAGTAAGACCCTGGACAATCTGTTCCATAAGTTATGAGGATGCGAGACTACCCATGGGCAGAAAATTTAGCGGACTGCTATAAAGAAAGCCTAAAACCCGCCCGGCATAGGGTTTAACATCACCCTGGACAGTCTTGGCCGCATTATCTTCGCATACTCGTCAGAAGGCGAGCGAGGCTCCTTTGGTAGATGTAAAGACGGGCCAATAAATGTGTATCCGAGATGCGAGCCCTGCACGCCGCAATTGACACATACAGGCTTGCCTTCTTAATGTGATTGCTTGGCCTTACTTTCTATCCGTCGAGAGGTTCTCATGTCGCGTCCATTGCTTCTACTTGTCGCCCTCCTGACCTTGCCGACTGCCCTGCTGGGCGAAGAAGTCAAAGTTGCCTCAGCCGGGACTCCTGATCCTGCTCTACTGCGCAACTTCAAAGCCCGTGCAATTGGACCTGCTGCCATGGGTGGCCGCGTCTCGGACATCGCTCTTGACCCCAACAACCCCTACTCCTTTTACGTGGCTCTGGGAACTGGTGGGGTCATGAAGACGACTGACAACGGCGGCACATTCAAGGGGATTTTTGAAAAGGAGGCAGTCGCTGCTGTTGGTGCTGTGGCCGTGGCTCCCTCAGACCCAAAAGTTATCTGGGTAGGTACTGGCGAGGCGAATGACCGCAACAGTTCGAGTTGGGGCAATGGCGTCTACCGCTCCGTAGATGCCGGGGAGACCTGGACCCAGGTGGGCCTCAAGGACAGCAAGACGATTGCGCGTATCGTCGTTCACCCGAAGGATCCTAAGACGGCCTGGGTCGCTGCGATGGGCGATTTGTGGGGGCCGAGCCCCGGACGCGGCCTCTACAAGACGACTGATGGGGGGGTGAGTTGGAAAGCTGTGCTTGCTGCCCCGGCACCTTACGCAGATAAGGTGGGCTGCGGCGACGTGGTCCTAGACCCTAAAGACCCCAATACGCTCTACGCGGCGCTCTATGGCCGCGAGCGCAAGCCCTGGGCTTTCCTCGGCGGCCCTGCTTATACAGATGGCAAAGATATGGGGGGAATCTTCAAAAGCACCGATGGCGGCGCTAGCTGGAAGAAACTGACTCGGGGCTTACCGACGGGCACTGGACGGATTGGCCTGGATATCTTCCGCAAAAATCCGGCTATCGTCTACGCTATCGTTCAGAGTGACGAAGCCGGTACCAGCGATATTCGGGACGTGCGCAGCAAAAGCGGGGGCATCTTCCGCTCCGGGGACGGGGGTGAGAACTGGACACGGGTGAACCCCTTGAATCCGCGCCCGTTCTACTTCAGCCAGATTCGCGTCGATCCCACCGATGACAGGCGCGTCTACGTGCTTGGCTTTACCCTACACGTCTCCGAGGACGGTGGCCGCTCTTTTCGGGAGGACTACTCAAAATTGGTGCACCCGGATCACCACGCTCTCGTAGTTGATCCCCGCAGTCCCAAACGGCTTTTGCTCGGGACGGATGGCGGTCCCTACCAGACCTACAATGCCGGGGCGAACTGGGCTCACCTCAACACCATGGCCGCAGGCGAGTATTACCGGATCAACGTGGATATGAGCACGCCTTACCGGATTTGCGGAGGGTTGCAGGATAACCTCAACTGGGTGGGTCCCAGCATGACCCGTACCAAAGAAGGCATCTTGAATAGCGATTGGACGAACATCGGCGGCGGTGACGGCTTTTACTGTTTGTTCGACGACACCGATCCCGATCTGGTATTTGCCGAGTCTCAGCAGGGCTACCTGCACAGCTTCCACCTTAAGAACGGCCAGACCAAGGAACTCAGGCCCGAACCCGCCGAGGGGCAGTCCGGTTTCCGCTTTCACTGGAACTCGCCTCTTATTCCCAGCCGCCACGCCAGGAGCACCATGTACCTGGCGGGTAACCGTGTCTTCAAGCTGACCAAACAGGGTGAGCAGTGGCGGGTCATCAGTCCGGACCTCTCAAGCCGTGACCCCGAGCGGACGACCACGGTGGGCAGCGGGGCTGAGAACTACGGTGTGGTTTACACTTTGGCCGAGTCCCCCAAGCTGGCCGGGTTGCTGTGGGCCGGGACCGATGACGGTAAGGTCTGGATCACCAGGAATGACGGGACCAGTTGGACCGATCTGACTGCCAATCTGCCCGCTGCGGCAAAAGGACAGTGGATCAGCCGTATCGAAGCGAGTTCGCATGACCCCCAGGTTGCTTACATGGCCGTGGACGCTCACCGCTCGCTCAACTACGCCCCCATGGCTTATAGGACTGGTGACGGTGGCGCAACCTGGCAGGATATTACTGCCGACCTGCCTGCCGAGGGGCCTGTAAAAGTCGTGCGGGAAGATCCTAAGAATCCCGACCTGCTCTATACCGGAACCGAGTTTGGCCTATTTGTGAGCCTCGACCGCGGTAAGCGTTGGGTTCGGTTTGGTGAACTGCCGACCGTGGCCGTGGACGACCTGGTAATTCACCCACGCGAACTCGACCTGGTCGTCGCCACGCATGGTCGCAGCCTCTATATCGTGGATGACCTGCAACCGCTTCAGCAGGTGACCCCGGATGTCATGGGCAAAGAAGCTTATTTGTTCCCACCCCGGTCTGCTCAGGGGGCCTATCCGTTGCCTGGCTTCGCCGATTTCAACGGCAAAGCTGTCTACCGGGGTACTAACCCGGCAGAGGGTGTTTTGCTGAGTTTTTATGTCAAGGAATACACATCCGAGCCAGTCAAAATCGCCATCACCAATACAGCCGATCAGCCCGTGGCCAACCTGACCAGTCCGGCTATCCCCGGTATCAATCGGGTCAATTGGGACCTCATGCCGACCAAGGATCTACTCGCCGAATATGGCAGTGAAGGAAAGAAGTTCGTCAAGCCCGGTGAGTACAAAGTCACGCTGAGCTATGGCGAGACCAAACACACTCAAAAGCTCAAAGTACAAATAGCACCCGGCATCGAAACGCGTTAGTGTCCGGGAGCCGGGGTGCGGCTCCCACAGTAGGTTTTCGCTCAGGTATACTATTAGGAACGCATTCGCTTTCTCTTCATATGTCTTCCTCGCTTGGACCTTTGTACTGCCTTGTGGCGGCAGCGGTCCTGATCTACCTACCTTTTATGGTCGTGGCCCTTGCACGGCTGCAAGTTGGGTATGACTTCAGTGCGCCGAGAGCCATGCTGCCCAAGCTACCGGCGTATGCGCAACGGGCTGCCTGGGCACACGAAAACTCCTTCGAGAGCTTCACGATATTTGCAGCCGCTGTCCTGATGGTCTTTGCCACGGGCAAGAGTGGCGAGTTGGCAACTGGTTTGTCGATTGCTTTTCTCGTTTGCCGAGTCGCCTACAGCATCTTTTACATCGCCAACGTGCCCGTTTTTCGGTCACTTTCCTGGGGGGGAGGAATGCTTTGCATCGCGGGGCTGATGGCCATAGCTCTCAATCTCTGGAGTTGATTGTAAGTTTCCCGACCCTCTTCGAATATTGCAGGTTCCTCGCACACCAAGCCTGTAATGATACTGTTAGATCCAGTCCGCAAGGCGCCCAGGCATCTGCAATCGAGCTGGAAGCGTTCGTCCGGTGAACTATCCCATCTCGATGAGTCTTCAATGCAAACTACCAAACAGCGTTCTTCTCGTAAGCGCCACTACCTGGTGCCTTCTGAGATCACTCGAATGGTCCAGGTGACCAACACTGGCACCCCCGAGGGGTACCGCGATTCTATATTGATGGTCATGGTCTACTTTCATGCCCTGACGGCTGCCGAGGTGACGTCATTGCTATGGAATCAGGTCGATTTCGAACAGGAAAGAATATATTTCCGCCAACCGGACGACACCCTGCGCAGCCAACCCCTGAGCAGCATGGAAGTCACCGCGCTCAAAAAACTCCAGCAGGAGAGCCCAAGCCCGCTTTATATTTTCTGCACCGACAAGGGCAAGCCCCTGACCATAAGTTATGTACGCAAACTAATTGAGCAAGCGGGAAAGCTTGCTCAAATCGAGTTCTCAGCAACATTTGATATGCTGCACAACTCCACCGCTGCGTACTTCGAGAGCCGAGGCTACAGCGGTGAAGTCATACACACCTATCTGGGCATTGAGAAGAAAGACTAATCTGGTCCGATGTGCGGGCCATCCGTCTTCGGGGGCTTAGGGCTTTCGTCTTCTGGCCTGGGCTTTGGTTGAGTAGTATCAGGCCCGATATGCGGCCCATCTGTTTGTGCTGGTGCCGTGCTAACACTCTTGGTTCGTGAGGACACACTCTTTGCAGGACTCATGCTACTTCTCCTTTTACTACAGATAACAGAAGTGAAAACTAGCCTGGACTCAATGGTTACTACTAAACAGGCAATTTCCTCCTAATAAGTAACGCGGAATTTTTGTCAAAAACAGCTCATACTATCGATCTCAATTTCTTGAGGTGTGTGTCGCACTTACCAATTTCGCGGGTTACTCGGTCGAGCTGGTTGACATGTGCATTACTTAAACTACCTTGAGCCCGCAACTTGAGTAACAGATCTAGACTTTGTTGATAGTGGAGCCGTGCTTGACGCC
>JACMIX010000027.1 GCA_014380935.1 Gloeobacterales cyanobacterium ES-bin-141
AAGCCCCCGGATTTATCCATGGGGAATGCGTTACGGCTGGACTGTCAGCACTCCTACCATACCTGCCGCTTTGTGGGGGGTGCAGTTGAAGCTGTAGGAACCGGCCGCGGCACCTGCCGGTACCGTCGTGATGTAAGAATCCCCCGGTTTGTTGAGCAGCTTGGTCTGGGTCATGGCCTTGGCCGCATCTGCGTTGGCGGACTTGGACGCATCAAAGACGGCATTGTGCGGACCGGCCTTGTTCATAATCCACTTGATCGTGTCGCCGGGTTTGGCTGTAACCTGCGCCGGTACGAAAACCAGCTGGCCCGTATCGCTGCCCATCTTGACCTCGTAGTCGGCCTCACTACCCGCAGCAGGAGCCTGAGCCGTCTCTGTACTCGCGGGAGCCTCGGCGGTGTCACCCGGAGCCGGTGTCGTGGCTGGGGCTTCGGCCGTAGGCTCGGGCGCTTCGGAACTGGAGTTCTCCGCTCCACCCCCACAGGCAACAAGTAACACAAGCAAGCTACCGGCCAGCGCCAAACGTAATTCGGGACGTTTCATAAGCATTCCCACTCTTGATTTACATCACTTTTCTAGTATGCCGGGCAGATGATCCCAGAGTCTACTACCTGGGAAAGACCTAGCAGGGTCCCGCGACGCGTTCTGTACACAGGCGACTACGCAGGTCCGCTTCCTCGAGGGCAAGACGCACGATTGCCTCCTTCATGATTTGAGGAATTGGTACCCCGGACTGATGCTGCTTGAGCCAGCGTATCGCTTCATTGCCCTCGAGCAACACCTTCTCCACCGCCGGTAGATAGTCAGCAAAACCTTGCTCCCGGCTCACGGGTATTGCCTGAACAAGCCAGCGCTCTGCCCATTCACGGGCACTCAGGGTGCGGCCTGTTTGCCAGTCGATAAGCTTGGCGTCGAGACTATCGCGCGCCGCTGCTTGCTCATTTGCCTGGGTGATGGCGATGAGCTCCTGGGGTGTAAAGGACGCGGTCAGGGGATCGGGGATTGCACCTGAGAGTAACGCTAGCAACCGGGTCTCGATGAGGGCCGTGATGCCCAGCAGGGCGCTGGGGTTGGATATCAGGTCGCTAATGCGCAGCTCGACCCGGTTGATATTGTAGGGTCGGTCTGCTCCGTTTGGCCGCACCGAGGACCAGAGGTGGCGGACATTGAACATCGTCCCCAGACGCAGCTGGGATTCAACCCAGTCAATATAGTGGGCATGGCTTAAAAAGAGAGGCACTGTCTCGGGAGTCTGGGGAAAACGCAGCCAGCGCGTCGAGTGCAAACCTGTCGCCTCGCCATTCAAGAAGGGTGAGGAGGCACTCAGGGCAAGCAGGACCGGGGCCTCGAGCCGGAGAAGACGGCTGGCTTTGAGGATATCCTCCGGGTCTTCGATGCCAAAGTTGATATGAATACTGGAGGTGACCACACGTGTGCCGTAGAGCTGCTCGATGCGGTCGTGATAAGGGTTTTCGGGATCGGAGCGCAGGAAATGGTTGCTGTCGCCCGTGGCGAGCGTACTGCCGGGGATGAGTGTGTAATTACCCAGGCCGCGCAGGTAATGACGCAACTGGCAGCGCGGCATCAAGAGCGCGCACAGCAACTCGTGGTAGTCGTGCAGAGGAGGTGTCGCGTACTCGACATTGCGCTGGTCCGGCTCGCGCATGAAATCAGGCAAGGCACGGATGATCTGGTCGGACAGCCCCACCGCCTCCGCATTCAACGTGCCCGTATACATCTCTACTTCGAAGCCCTTGAGCAACAGCGCCATGCCACCCTCCCAGTTTCTCCAATTCTAAAATGCCCGGCGCCACCCGGAATACCCCTCTGTGGTCTGAGGCTGCCTCAACCGAGTTCTTCGATCTGAAACTGATAGCCCACAGAGCGGACAGTCTGAATGTAGCGCGGGCTGCGTGGCTCGGACTCGATTTTCTTGCGCAGGGTCAGGATATGGGTATCAACAGTGCGGGGATTGTCGATCCCATCCGGCCAGGCCTGACGAAGCAGTTCCTCCCGCGAAAGGGGGATTCCTGGTTGCCGGGCGAGGACATAGAGCAGGCTGAATTCTTGTGGGGTCAGGTCAATTGTCTGCTCACGCAGGACAACCCGCCGTTGAACCGGATCAATCTGCAAAACCCCGAACTGTAAGAGCGAGGAGGGCGTCTGGGCACGCACACGGCGCGTGAGGGCTTCGATGCGGGCCAGAAACTCCTGCATCCCGAAAGGCTTGGCAAGATAGTCGTCCGCCCCGGCCTTGAGCCCTCTGACCCGCTCAGCCTCAGAACCTCGAAACGACAAAATCAAAATATAGGCCTGGGCCACAGTGCGCAACCACTGACAAAAGTCAATGCCATCGCCGTCTGGTAGTTGCAGGTCCAATACGACTAGCTCAGGCTGAACCTGCTCGATCAGGTCACGTGCCTCGGCAAGAGTACCGGCTACTTGAGAACAATAGCCAGCCTGAATCAGCTGCCAGTTCAACAGAGTCCGCAGGTGGGGGTTGTCTTCAACAATCAGAATTCGACAGGAACTCACCAAAATTATCCTCTAGCCGCTGTTGGAGCAGAATTGCTTGGTTTTCAATCGTCTCCAGTAGGGCCTGACGCATCAAGGGAGGCATCTGTGGCTCGGCCTGGAGCGTTTGGGCATACAGTCGAATAGCCAGCAAAGGCTCGCCGATGTCGTGGCGCCAGTCTCGTAGCGTGTGGTCTGTCATGGAGAACTCTGGGACGGTATAGCTTTATCCGACAAATAGACGCGTAAGGATTGGTTAAAGGTTCGCACATCGATCGGCTTGCTGAGGTAGCCGTTGAAACCGGCTGCCAGAACCCGCTCCCGGTCGCCACTCATAGCGTGGGCAGTCAGCGCAACGATAGGTGCGCTTATCTGTTTGCGGCGCAAGTGTTCGAGTGTCGTCCACCCATCCATATGAGGCAAAGACAAGTCCATTAAAATCAGGTCCGGTTTGTGGTCAAGGGCGAGATAGATGCCCTGCTGTCCATCGGGAGCCTCAAGAATCTCGTGGCCTCCCCACTCGAGCACCCGGCGAAAGAGAGTCCGATTGACGGGTTCATCCTCGATGAGCAAAATCCTGGCCATCCTCGATCCTTGTTTGGGAGACTTGTAGAGTCTTGGGTAGAGTAACCGTAAAGGTGGTGCCGCGGTTGACCCGTGACTCGACTGCGAGAGTACCGCCCAGATGTGCTACAAGTTCTCGCACGATGGCAAGACCCAACCCCGTTCCGCTGAACAGACGCGTCGTGGAACCATCGACCTGATAAAAAGCTTCGAAGATGTGTTCGAGATGTTCCGCTGGAATGCCTACGCCTGTATCGCTGACACAGATTTGCCAGGTTCTCTCGTCGAGTGAGCGAATAAGCAGTCTGATCGAGCCTGCCTTGGTGAACTTGACTGCATTGCTGAGCAGATTGGTGACGACCTGGCGCAATCGCTTTTCGTCGCTTATCACCTCGAGGCCTGTCTCTATGACACAGGTCAGATGCAGGCCTTTGCCAAGCGCCTGAGTCCGCAAGCTCCCGGCACAGTCGTACATTACCCGTGCCACCTCGATAGGTTGCAGTTGCAGCGTAACTTTACCGGCCTCGATTTTGGCCGTGTCCAGGATGTCGTTGATGAGCCCGAGCAGCGTATTGGCGCTCGCTGATACCTGGTTGAGGTTTTCTTTTTGAGCCTCAGTCAGTGGGCCATCCACCTCCAGCAAGGTTAGATCCGTGAAGCCGAGGATGGCATTGAGCGGCGTACGCAACTCATGGGATACCGTGGCTAAAAACTGAGACTGGGCGTGAGATGCCGCCTTCAATGCCGTGTTCCTGGACTGCAACTCGCGCGTGCGCTCAGTGACACGCTGTTCAAGTGTTTCGATCGAGCGCTGCAGGGCGAGAGCCATGTGGTCGAAGGACTTGGCAAGCTGTCCTACTTCATCGCGTGCCCGGTCCTGGGCTTCACTGACCCAGCCAGGCGTCTGCAGATCACCCGCCGCGAGACGCTCACTGCGCTCGGCCAGTTTTTTGAGTGGCCCGACAATCGAGCGCGACAGCAGCCAGGCGACCAGGGTGCCAGTAATCAGATCAAAGATGACCAGGGTAGTCACGATGCGTTTCAAGTTGTCAAGCTTGGCAGTCGAGACATCCTGGTAAAGCTCAGTCAGGCGGTTGACTGCTTCGACGTTTTTGAAAACACGGCGGTCAATATCGCGCAGTGCGGTACTGTCTCCAGTCCGGTACTCAACCAAAACTTGCTCGAGTAGGGGCCGGTAACTCTGCCAGTCAGACCAGACCCGTTGCAACTGTACGCGGATCCGCTCGTCCCGGGTCGCAACCAACGCCAGTTCCGCATCGCCTTGCTGTAATCCAAGCAATACCGTCTGATAACGGTCAATCTCATAACGTAGGGTCTTCGAGACCTGTTGCTGCTCGGCTCCCTGGGTCAGATACACGCGGTTGGCCAGATAAGCAAGCTTGGTCATGCGCATGCGCTCAGAGCCCGAATAGTTGATGGCAGGCGCATCCCCCTCCAGTTGATCAAGCGTTAAATACGTCATGGCCACGGCAGACCCGATGAACATGGCCATGAGCAAGAAAGCCAATCTCAGCCGGTCTCGGACCGGTACGGACCGCAGTCCCTGCTCAAGCCCTTCCACAGAACCTGAAGATGCAATTGAGGTCATATTTTGCAATGCAGACATCTTCAAGCCTTTCTACAAAGTTAAGGCTTTACTCAGCGGCGCCAACTTATCAAAATTTACTGCTTTAATTTGTAACGCCTGCTACGAAGGCAGTCGGCTGGCCAAGGGAAATGTTCAGGAGCCGGAAGCACTCACTCGCTGCCTTCGGCTAGTTAGTACGTATATCGATCATACGCAGGCGAATACCAAAAACAAAGCTGCTCAGGTAGTATAAGTCATTAACTCGACCTTGCGTACTGCTGTGAAGCGCTTAAAACCCTCTTTCCCATCAAGCCGATTCAAAGTTCTACCACTGAATGACCGTCACCAACGCATTCTGCGCGCGACGGTCAAAAGCTACATTGATACTGCTGAACCGGTAGGCTCCAAGACCCTTACCCGCCAGTACGATTTCGGCTTGAGTCCTGCCACTATCCGCAATGCCATGGCGGCTCTTGAGGAGTGGGGTCTGCTCTTCCAACCACACACCTCGGCAGGTCGTATCCCCTCGGACTCCGGCTACCGGGTCTACGTGGATGAACTGCTTGCCCCACCGACCCAACTCATTCAACAAATGCGTCAGGCCCTCAGCGATTATCTCCTGGAGGAACGACACCAGGGGTTGGAGGGCTTGCTTCAGAGTGCAGCGCGGATTCTCGCCTCGCTCAGTGGCTGTGTTGCGCTTGTCACTGTGCCCCGGAGTGCGCTCGCCAGGGTGCGTCACCTCCAGCTTGTCGGAGTTGACGAGGGCCGTGTCCTGATTATTGTCGTTACTGATTCTCTGCAGACCCGTTCTTTTTTATTAGACCTGCCGAGCCTACTAGTAGTAAGTGAATTAGAGCTACTCAACAACTTCTTGAACGCCGAGCTGTACAACCGCACGCTCGGTGATCTCAGTCCAGCCTGGATAGATGAACTGTGCCACCGATTCCACCAGTACGCTGACTTTCTGCGTACGGTGAGCACGCTTCTAAAAAAGGTGCTTCAGCCGATGACCGGCCAGGTATTTATCAGCGGCGTCGGCGAGATTCTCAGACAACCCGAATTTGCGGAACCCGAACGCATGCAATCGCTGGTGCAGCTGCTTGAGGACGAGCGTGAACGGCTCAGTCTGCTCATTACACCCTCGGACACACACGAGCAGGTGGTCGTGCGCATCGGTGCTGAGAATCCGCTTGAACCGATGCAGTTTTGCTCGCTTGTCAGCGGAACTTACTGCTACAACCAGGTTCCTGTGGGCTCACTCGGTGTTCTCGGACCGACCCGGCTTCCTTATGACCGGGCAATTGCCTCAGTTCGGGCTACCGCAGAGCATCTCTCCGCCACCCTCGCACTCGCTGGCTAATAGTATATATGCATACAAAAGCCGCCCCTGCGTTGAGAGGCGGACGTGTATGGAGTGGGTATCCCTGTGACCAGAAGCATAGCCGGATTGCGCCGAGCGAACCGTTAGATAGGTCACTTCTTGAGGAAGTTTTTGTCGCTAAAAAATGTATCATTCACTACGGAGTACTTGAATAGGGCGAAATCGCCGACGCTACTTCTGAAGAAGAACAGGATTTCAGCTGCACGTAGATACAGGTTGATTTTTTCTCGACGTGCCCGTAGATCATCACCCCCCGCCCGCTTTAGTGCACATACCACGGTATGCCTACACAGGACGCGACTTACTAGGAGCGGACACTCTAGTGGGCGGATAATCGAGGTTCAACACGCGAGTCATGATCTGCGCAGGCTGCTGAAGCCGGATCTGAGTTCTGCTACAAACGAGGCTGACTGCTCGAGGGCAGCAAAGTGCCCACCATGATCCAGTTCGTTGAAGTGGACGAGGTTGGTGAACCGGCGTTCCGCCCAGCGCCGAGAGATGCGCACCTGCTCCTTGGGGAACATGCTGATGGCTATGGGCAGGTGCATGGGAGCCGACGATGCCCCCCCGGACATCGATGCCCTTGCCTCCCAGTACAATCTGGCCGAAGAGGCGCCGGTGTTCGGCAACCAATAGAGCATGATGTCGTCCAGCATCTCGTCTATGCTGAACACGCTTTCCGGCTTGCCGTCGCTGTCGGAGACGTCCTGAAACATCGCATAAATCCAACTCGCGAGGCCGACGGGTGAGTCAGCGAGCGAGTAGCCGATTGTCTGGGGACGCGTACCCTGCATCTTCGCATAGCCGGACAGGACCTGGTCGTAATGGCGTGCGCTCGCGAGCATCTCTTGCTCCTGCGGCGTGGCCTCCGCTATCTCTTCGGGCGTTGGCTGGTACATGACGAAGTTGAGGTGAATACTCACGCATCCGGGCGGTGCCTTGTGCGCGATCATCGTCGTCACGGCGCTGCCCCAGTCGCCGCCCTGGGCTCCCCAGCGCTCGTAACCGAGCCTGCCCATGAGTTCGATCCACGCATCGGCGATGCGCGAGATACCCCAACCCGTCGCGGCGGGCTTGTCTGAGAAACCAAAGCCGGGCAGCGACGGGATCACGAGATGAAAGGCATCTTCCGCCCTGCCCCCATGGGCAAGCGGATCGGTGAGCGGCCCTATGACGTGGCGGAACTCAAGGACGGAGCCGGGCCATCCGTGCGTTAGCAGCAGCGGCAGTGCATCGGGCTGCTGTGACCTGATGTGCAGGAAATGAATGCCGAGCCCGTCGATCTCGGTGCGGTACTGGCCGAAGCCGTTCAGGATCGCCTCGCATCGTCGCCAGTCATAGCCGTCCTGCCAATAGGCGCAGAGAGCCTGTACCTTGGCGAGCGGCGGGCCTTGGCTGGTGTCATCGACCGTCTCGGGTTCGGGCCAGCGGGTGCGCGCGAGCCGGTCACGCAGATCGTCGATCTGGGCTTCGGGTATGTGGAGGTGGAACGGCCTGATCATCGCGGACATCGCTGCCTCCCTTAGTTAGCGGAATGCGTTACATCGGGGATTGGTCAAGCTCGGCATCGGAATCAGGGCCTGCATTCCTGTTGAGCCTTGAGCTTCTCAATCAGAGGCTGTATCTGTTCTTTTGAGGTGCAATGCACGTGACGGCTGACGCTTTGGGCATCCCGATAAAAAATTGAATAGAGCACGCCTTCACCTTCAAACCGCCGGGATAGACCAAAACCGGGGTTGTCGAGTTCGATCTGCTCAAGGCTTCTCAATTCCGGCACTGGGTGTCCATGCAAGGATGTCAAGCTGATCTCAAATGTCCGGCTCACTCTGGCTTCGCAACTCTCTTCGGTTGCATGACCAGTGTTCCAAATACGGCGTCCCATAACGGATTAGTCACCCCGTAGTTGCAGTGGACATCCCGGAAATGGTGAAAACGGTGGTGCCGCTGTTGCCACTTAAACCAGGGAGTCCGGGCTTTGTGATTGTGTGAGGCGTAGTGAACCCATTCGTAGTAACCATAAAAACAGACCAGCCCTGCCAGCAAGCAGGCCCCGTCCGCGACGCCCAACCACTGAATGACCCCGATACCAACCAGGACGACAATCGGTACGCTCGTCGCCAGCGAGGTGAACTGAATGTCCAGGTTGTTGGGCTCGTCATGATGGCTCTCGTGCAGACTGTGAATAAACTGCTCGAAGCGCCCGCGCGGTCCCGGATAGTGCAGCACATAGCGGTGGATAACGTACTCAAGCAGCGAAGTCACCATCAGGCTCATACTGAACCAACCGACCAACCGCAGCGGAGAAATCTCTGCCTCCGAGGCAGCCCAGGCGAGCAGGCAGATGGTTGCCAGTCCCGAGAGCACGAAAGGACCGAGCATCTTAACGTATAGATTCCACGAGAGCCAGCCAAGAATCAAGCAGGTCACGACTAACCCAGCCAGTGTGCCGACTGCCGACCACAAAAAATCCCATTGCCACATGCAATCACCCTACCAGTTTCCCGGAGCGCTGACGATTTCCCTTGCCATTCAAGCTCGCGGCGCGGAAGAATAAATGCCAGAACCCCGGCATCATCATGTCTCTGAATACTCTTGTTGTCAAAATTGGCACCTCAAGTCTGAGCGATCCCAAAACAGGCGACCTGCGCCTGGCCACCCTGGGCGGTTTGGCTGAGACCCTGACACATCTGCGGCGCGACGGCAGGCGGGTCGTGCTTGTCTCCTCCGGAGCTATCGGTGTAGGCTGTGCGCGCCTTGGTCTCAAAGAGCGTCCGAACACGATCCCCGGTAAGCAGGCGGCGGCGGCGGTGGGTCAAGGCTTGCTGATGAGTATGTACGACCGTCTGTTCTTTACAATCCACCAGCCGATTGCCCAGGTTCTGCTCACCCGGCAGGACTTGATGGACCGTACCCGTTACATCAACGCTCGCCAGACACTAAACGAACTACTTACCCTGGGAGTCATCCCGATTGTCAACGAAAACGACACGGTTGCCACAGAGGAGTTACGGTTTGGGGACAATGATGCTCTGTCTGCTTTGGTTGCAGGTCTCGTGGAGGCGGAGTGGCTGATTTTGCTCAGTGATGTACAGGGCCTCTACTCGGCAAACCCGGTCCTCGACCCGACCGCACAACTCATCCCCGAGGTCCACGAGGTAACAGATGCGCTCTTTCAACTTGCACGCGGCAAAGGCAGTGTTTGGGGGACCGGCGGCATGACGAGCAAACTCGAAGCAGCACGCATTGCAGCCGCGAGTGGAACCACAACGGTGATTACAGCCGGAGATGTGCCTCAAAACATCCCGCGCATACTGGCCGGTGAACGTATCGGTACCCGCTTTCTAGCCCAGAGTGCCAGTCGAACCCCTCTACGCAAGCGCTGGATCGCCTACGGTCTCTTGCCCGGCGGTAGCCTGTACCTCGATGCAGGAGCTGTGCTGGCCGTGCGCGAAGGGGGTAAGTCGCTTTTACCGGCCGGGATCACTGCCAGCACGGGTAACTTCGAGACTGGCACCCTGGTACGTCTGCTCGACTCGCAGAGAGTGGAGTTTGCCCGTGGGCTGGTTAACTACAGCAGCAGCGAACTCGAGATTATCCAGGGCTGCCAGACGGCTGAGGTCAGCCGCCTGCTCAACCTGGAGGGGCGAGAACCGACTGTGGTACACCGCGACAACCTGGTTCTTCTGCCCTGAGTGCGTTTCAGCCTGAAACCTCAAGCTGGCCTTCTATCTCGGCACGGACTCGTTGCCAAACTCCGAGCGTTGCTGTTTTGCCCGCTGGTCCGATTCGAGCTGGTTCTGCCGCATCTCAACGAGAGTCGAGTACAAAACTTCACCACTCGAAGACCCGGTACAAGACGACACGGGTAGAAGCATCGTCTTATATCTGCTGGCAAGTTACCTTTGAGTGATGTATCGGAGTCAGGTCTTGAGAACTGGACGCTCCCCGCGA
>JACMIX010000206.1 GCA_014380935.1 Gloeobacterales cyanobacterium ES-bin-141
GGTGACACAAAGGACAGGGGGTTACAAGGCAATCGGCTCCGGCGTCGATGGCTTCGCGGATGTTCCGGCCTGCCATGGTAAAAGAAGTCTGCGTGTCGTAGCTTGCGAGGGGAAAACCGCAGCACTTGGTCCGCCCGCCGTAGTAGATAGGTGTTGCACCCAGGGTCCTGAAGAGCTTTTCGAGCGATTCGGGATGGTGCGGGTCGTCGAAGCGGCGCGTCTGCTGAGCCCGCAGGAGGTAGCAGCCGTAGAAGCTCGCGCAGTTGAGGCCTGTGAGCGGACGGCACACCCGTGTAGCCAGGTTGTCGAGGCCGTAGTCCTCGATCAATATCCACAACAGGTGGCGAACGTCGGTTGAACCGCTGTAGTGATGTCCATCCTGCTCCAGGATCTGGTTGACCTTGTCGCGGTAAGCGGTGGGTGCGGCTTTGAGCTTCTCGTCTACCCGCCCGAGGACTCCCTGGCAGGTACTGCACTGGGTCAGCATTGTGAGGCCCTGCTCCTCGGCCAGAGCGATGTTGCGGGCATTGAGCTCATCTTGCAAGAGATCGGAGTCCTCTTTGAGGGTCCCGGCCCCGCAGCAGGAGGCGCTTTTAAGTTCGACGAGCCGGATGCCGAGGTGCTCGGCAATGGCCCCGGTGGACCAGTAAAGTTCCTTGCAGGCTCCCCGCGCGACACAACCGGGGTAGTAGGCGTAGGCGAGTTCAGATGTGGTTGGCATGTTCGGTTTTGTTGACGGCATCGACTAAATGGGTGACTTCGGCCCGGTTCTCGATCGGCTGGTGACCTAGGGGCGTTTTGCCCTTGAGGGTCATGCGAATCCCGAGGGGTAGCAGGCCAAGTAGGCCGCGCGGCGTATGGCCAAACACCTCAAGGGCAAATTTGACCTCATCGAGCCACCCGGACTCTTTGATCTGCTTGATGAGCGCCTTGCGGTGCCGGATAGCGGTGTTGATGGGCAGGTCTTCTTTGGCGAGCAGAGCCTGGCGGATTTTCTGGATCTGATCGAGAGGCTGGACACCGGTTGGGCAGACTTCGTTGCAGTAGAAACAGCGGGTACAACTCCAGGCGTAGCCCGGCTCGTTGTACTGTTGCAGGCGCTCACTGGTGCGCTCGTCGCGGTTGTCGGCCACCATCCGGTAGGCCTTGGCGAGGGCGTGGGGACCGACGAAATTGGGGTTGACCTCGCGGGAGTTGCACTCGGAGTAGCAGGCCCCGCAGAGGATACAGTTGCCAGCTTGCTCGAGTTTGGCTCGCTGCTCGGGCGTTTGCAGAAACTCCCTGGCAGGTATGTTGCGGGCGGCGGTGCTGATGTAGGGGTCAATCTGGTCCAGGTGCTTCCAGAAACTGCTCATGTCCACGACTAGGTCTTTGATCACCGGCATATTGCCCATCGGCTGCACGAGTACTTCACCCCGCGCGGTCTCGTCCTCGACATGGCAGGCGCAGGCGAGGGCGGCACGGCCGTTGATGCGCATCGTGCAGCTACCGCAGATGGCATTGCGACAGTTTTTGCGGAAGGCGAGGGTACCGTCCTGTTCCCACTTGATGCGATTGAGCGCGTCGAGGACAGTTGTGCCCCGCTCCACCTCGAGTTGGTAGGTCTGGTAGGAGGGTGCCGCCTGGCCGGGGATTTCGCGCCTGACTTTAAACGAGACTTTCATGGTGTGGGTCCTGTCAATATTTGCGTTCCTGGGGCGTAAAGCGGGCGGGATCGACCAGCTGCAAGCTCAAGTCCACGGGTCTCGAGTCTATCTGCACGTGGCCTTCCTGGCAGTAGGCAAGGGTGTGCTTGAGAAATCTGACATCGTCGCGCTCGGGGTAGTCGGTCCGGTAATGGGCACCGCGTGACTCGCGGCGCTCAAGAGCACTCGTCAGGATCATCTCACCTACTGTGAGCAGGCTGCGCAGTTCAAGGGCTTCGATGATTTCTGTATTGAAGACTGTGCCCTGGTCGTCAAGGCGAATGTCCGAGTAGCGGGCTTTGAGCTGGTGAATCTTGTCAAGACCCTCCTGAAGGCCGTCGGCATCGCGGAAGATGCTGGCGTGATCGGTCATCGTATCCTGAAAGGTCCGTCGCAACTGGTCGATTCGGATATGACCGGGCTGTTCCAGTAAACCCGCGAGCAATGCACGCGCCTCTGCGAGGTAGTGATCCTCGTCAAGCCCGGATAGCGAGCCGGGCTTTGCTCGTACGTAGCGGGCGATACTCGACCCGGCCTGCTTGCCGAAGACGATGCACTCAAGTAGCGAATTGCTACCCAGGCGGTTCGCCCCGTGTACCGAGACGCAGGCAGCCTCTCCGGCGGCAAAAAAGCCCTCAATCGGACGGTCGTGGATGTCCAGTACCTCCGCAACCGTGGTTGTCGGGACGCCGCCCATCGAGTA
>JACMIX010000207.1 GCA_014380935.1 Gloeobacterales cyanobacterium ES-bin-141
AAGCGTTACAAGTCCCTCCAAGCAAGCATTCCAGAGACTTAGACTGAGTAGAGTAATACCCGGCGACTTCTGGTTGCAGCTTCTCTACCTTTACCCCAAGAACTCAACCTCAGAACCCAATCACAACGACTCGCGCAAACTGCAGGCTCGGTAGTTACTGCAAATTTACTGATTACCTACTGCAAATTTACTGGTGCTGAGTGGGAAAGGTAGAGTCAGAGTTGTGAAAAATGTGTGGTAGGTTTAGTGACAACTACTAGCTAGAACATGGTGCACCGTCCGTGCTCCCACCCGACAGCAACGGCAACGACGACTCGCGCAACCCACGCGCCCGCTGTGGCCTCGGCTTCAACTGCGCCCTGATGATGATGCAGCCAGGTCTGCTGCCGGGCGATTGCCAGAACTACCTCACCTGCGGCGCGGCCGTCGAGTACCCGCCCGGCAGAACGTTTGACCTGATGCGCACCGGGCCGGATGGCAACCGAGAAAGCTGGAGCATCGACCGGACCGGCGCGGCCGTCGCCATGCTCATCCAGCGCGGAGCACCACAACGGTTGGAAGACTTTGGGCTGCCAGCACTGCTCGACGACCTCATGCGGGCCGTGGCCAACCTGCGCGAACAACTCGACGGGTACCGGGGGCAGTATGTTGCACCGGCCGGGGCGGTACTGGTCGCCGAGCGGCGCGGGAAGCGAAGACGCTGGCGGCTGGCCGCGCCCGGTCGAGTTTTCGTCGGGGTCAGGCATAGCGGTGGGGTGCGCGCCATCCACCTCGGACATGACCAGCACCCACGCACTAGAGAGGCTCGCCAGGGGGTCCGCCGACGCATGCGCCTCAGCAATGCTGCCCGATTGACCAGCAGTGCCTGCAGTGCCCTGCGCTTTGCAGAGAGCCTGCTCGATGCACCGCTTGCTGCAGTCCCGGACCTGGGCGACGATGACGGGCCGCTCGTGGACGAAGGCGACAATGCGGGCGAGTCGGTGCTCATGGCCAGGGGTGCTCACCAGCAGCGGGCCACCTCCCACCTCGACCAGCAACTCACAGAAGCTGAGGCACTAGCCAGTGCCCTCCGGATCGCGCTCACACAGTTCGCCCCGCCAGAAACGTTCATCGCAGCCAGTAATTGCGAGGCCCACCGCTACAACGTCAAAAGACCCGGTTGGCTGGGCGGCGAGCCGGTGCTCAAAGTCTACGAATACAACAAGCTGGCATCCCCACGGGCGATCTTCGAGCCTGCACAGGAGCCGCACCCGGTGAAGGTAATTCATTTGAGCAAAGATGATGACCCCAGGAATCTGGAGGCCAGAAGAGGGGTTGAAAGAAGAAACCGGCTCAGAAGAGTGGCTACCAGACTGCAAAACGCTCAGAGGGCAATAACTCGGGCAACGGAATCTTTCGGGGAAGAAATTGGCTAGAAAGAAGTTTGAGGGAAGCCTGGAAAACGACTGGAGGGAAAGACGTGAATATAGCTTCTTCCTCACTTGCTTACAGCACGCATCGGCTCTGAAGAAGACCCTACTTACTGCCTACCTGCCATCTGCCGTTGACCCTATAAAAGGGAGAAATTCAATTGGTCTACCCCCGCAAGATTAAATCTTTTGGGAGCAGACCAATCGGCTAATCTAAGTGGATTAGTTGTGACTTCGGATTAGCTCAGCGCTGTGGTTCAGACCCGCGGCCTCCCTCCGAGACTGGATTTGGGGTTCCTGCGACAGGAGGAACCGAAGGCGGTGGCGCTGTCGTTGACGGCGTCTCCGGGCGCTCTCCAGCCTGGGTTTCAGTTGCAAACACAGCGCCCGTCGCCAGAACGGAAAGTAAGGCGAACGAAGTCATGATTCTAAGCAAACTGTTGAAAATGAGCTTCATGATCTATACCTCTAACCAACTACATCTCACACTCTACAGAGTTGTAGTTTTGATTGAAAGTATGGTGAGATATAGGTGATCTAAAAACAAGGTTGGAAGATCTCTAGAGAGATTCAGGCAATCGGAAAGCTGACCTGCCAGACAGCTACGTGAGGAATACTCGGTGGCAGCGCGTGTGGTCGAGTTGGCGGAAGACTTCCTCTCGCTCGTACGCGGCCGACGCTCACAAGATATCGACGGATGGCTTGAGCGAGCGGAGTCAAGCGGTCTTGTGGCCCTGAAGCGGTTTGCCTGTTGCCGAACAACTTTCCGCCCTGGCCCATCGTTTACTCCGACTTCAGGTGGATTGGGAAGCGCGAACTGCGCGAACTGTTGCGCTTGGGCTAACCTATGCCCGAGGCGAAACCCCTCTACGCCCAACGCGAAATCGAGAACTGCCGCACCCGGCAGCGCTTCACCGAATTGTTGTTCGACAAACAATAAGCACGACCGCCAACAGGAGAGCAATCATGTCCAAACGCAACGTGGTTTATCCCGCCGGCCGTCAGGCGCTCTACGACCTCAACCACTACTCACCCGCGATCCGGTCTGGCGACCTGTTGTTCGTATCGGGGCAGGTTGGCAGCCGCGAGGACGGGTCGCCTGAACCCGACTTCGAAAAGCAGGTGCAGCTCGCGTTCGACAACCTCAACGCGATCCTCGAAGCCGCCGGCTGCACGTTCAATGACGTGGTGGACGTCACCACCTTCCACACCGACCCGAAGGCGCAATTCGAGACCGTCACCGCAGTTCGCCTGAAGGCGTTCGGCGAACCGCCCTATCCCAACTGGACCGCGGTCGGCGTCAACTGGCTGGCTGGCTTCGACTTCGAGATCAAGGTCATTGCCCGCATCCCATCGGCCGACTGACCCCCGCTGCCCGGACAACCCATAGACAGCGCAAAGGACAACAGAGCTACTCGACGACGCCACCCCGTCTGACGTGCTCGCACTCGTCGCGCTGATCAACGCCTCCTACCGCACCCCCAGCAATAAGCCGGGCTGGACCGACGAGCGGGAGTTTCTGGAGGGCGCACGGACCAACTCGGCCGCACTCGGTGCCGAACTCGCCACCGGACGCTATCTGATTGGACGACACGCCGACGGCCCGATCGCAGCGTGTGCGAGGCTCGCGCTGGAGAAGGACGGTGCCTGGTATGTGGGGTCGGTCGCGGTGAAGACGGCGCAGCAGGGCAGGGGAACGGGACGCGAGATCCTTACAGAAGTTGAGCGACAGGCCCGAGCTGCCGATGTGCCCGCCTTGCGCATCAGCGTCATCAATCTACGCCACGAGCTTATCGCGTGGTACGAGCGCCGCAGCTTCGTCCGCACCGGGGAGAGCGAGCCGTTCCCCTATGACGACCCGAGCGTCGGCCGACCACTCAGGGACGACCTGTCGCTGGTGAAGCTGGAGATGCCGTTGTGAGAGTGGTGCTACGGGCCGGACCCGAAGTGCGCCTGCTGCCGTGGTTGCTGGGGGGCGTGCCCTCCGGGTACTAGGCGGCGGTGCATGTCAGGGTGGCCCCAAAGGGCGGCGACGAGGTCGGGGAGTCGGACGTCAAGAGTTGCGGTCGCCGCTTGCAGCACCTCCGAGGCGTCGAGGGCTTTGGACAACACGAGGCATCGCCACCGTCGAAGGGGCCTCGACGAGCACCACAACCCGCTCGGCATAAACGGCTGGCACACCGGCGCGAACGACTACCGGGTATCAGGTCCTCATGCACCAAGTAACCGTGACCACCAAAGCGAGGTAGCCCCAGACCTTGAGCAGCACAAATAACAGGACAACTGTTAGCAAAATAGACCATGCTCATTCGACCCGAACAACAACAGGACCACGACGACATCGCCAAGGGGACTGCCCAAGCGTTCGCTCCAGTCAAACACAGCCACCAGAGCGAACCGGCAATCGTCGCCGCATTGCGCAAGGCGGGCGCTTGCTGGCGTAATTGGTTACGCGATGGGATGCAAGAAACCAGTCTGCCCGGAAGGCTAAAGGAGGTGTTGGAGCGCGGACCACTTGGAAATGCCACTCCCAGTTACCGGAAATTCTGTCTGGAGGTCAGGAGTGAAAGCAGGATGTGAAGAAAATAGGTTGCTGGCCAGGTGAACAACACGACGGGATAGAGACGAGATGGAAAACGGCACATGACGCGCGGCATACCGATGACCGGCAACTGTAAAGGCTGCGGGGAAAAGAAGTTGCAGGCCCGACAACTCTGCAACCGCTGCTATGACTACGCCCGAAACCAGGCCCAGCGCCAGGGACTCGACCTCGATACCTACCTGACTACCACAAACGACCTGGCAAGTCCCGGCCGCTACGGCGATAGACCCGCTTGACATAACCGCTACGGTTACAGGGTCTGCTCTTTCGACCGCGTCAAGTGGCGAGCTTCGAGTCGCTACCAGGGAAGAACTGTCCACCTCGGCAGAGTCG
>JACMIX010000208.1 GCA_014380935.1 Gloeobacterales cyanobacterium ES-bin-141
CAGTTCGGTCCATATCCGGTACAAGCGCAAGAGTGTTGAGAGGAGCTCTCCCTAGTACGAGAGGACCGGGAGGGACTGACCGCTGGTGTACCTGTTATCGTGCCAACGGTAAACGCAGGGTAGCCATGTCGGGAGTGGATAACCGCTGAAAGCATCTAAGTGGGAAGCCCACCTCAAGATGAGCACTCTCACCGAAAGGGTAAGGCCACGGGAAGACTACCCGTTGATAGGCTCCAGGTGGAAGCGCAGCAATGCGTGCAGCCGAGGAGTACTAATAGGCCGAGGGCTTGACTTACAATGGTTTACTTGATGTCACTATGCAGTTTTCAGGGTGTTGCTGATTGCACCCCGTGCAAGTTTTCCTGGTGCTCAGGCGCAGTGGAACCACGCCGATCCATCCCGAACTCGGACGTTAAACGCTGTAGCAGTGAAGATACTTGGGGGGTAGCCCCCTGGGAAAATAGCCCTGTGCCAGGGAATTACTACAAGACCTCAGCGAAATGCTGGGGTTTTGTTTTGGGAGAAGCACATGAGTGATGAGTTCTTACACCAGTTGCTGCAAAGCATTGCTCAAGGGCAGGTTTCAGTCGAGGTTGGACTGGAAAAGTTACGGACAGGCGCGCGTGAACCGCTAGCATTTGCAAGACTAGATCACCAGCGTCCAGAACGTACAGGTTTTCCTGAAGTAGTGTGGGGTCCCGGTAAAACCGCTCAGCAGATAGCTTTGATATTAGCTAGGCTCTCTGAGCGTAATCCGATTGCGATGGCTACGCGCATTGAGCCTGCTGTGTTTTCGCAAATACAAGGCCGTTTACCTGAAGCGGAGTACTTTCCAGTAGCCCGCATCTGTGCTGTACGTAATCCTGCTCTGGAGCCTTTGCTGCTAGGTGGTTGTATTGGGATTGTGAGTGCTGGCACAGCCGACCTGCCGGTAGCAGAGGAGGCTGCTGTGAGTGCTGAATTGTGCGGATGTCAGACGAAACGCCTGTGGGATGTGGGTGTTTCTGGGATACACCGGTTGCTCAGTAACCGGGAGCTTATTGAAACGGCGGATGTGCTCATTGTGGTAGCGGGTATGGAAGGGGCACTAGCCAGTGTAGTAGGGGGACTGGTTGCGGCTCCGGTGATCGCAGTGCCAACTAGTGTGGGTTATGGTGCAAGCTTCAACGGATTGGCAGCTCTGTTGACTATGCTGAACAGCTGTGCAACCGGGGTTGGTGTAGTGAATATTGACAATGGTTTCGGTGCTGCTATGCTCGCAGCTCAAATATTGCGTGTGGCAAAGCGTTGAGCGCTTCACTCACCTGAATAGGTACTTTGAAGTATGCAATAAAGGGTTAATAAACGGAAATTACTTAGAAGGCTCCGTACTAAATGGTCTTTACTTCATATAGTATTCATTAGTCCTTGATGTATTGCAGTACGGCCTGGGGGAAAATACGGAGTAGCAGCAGTAAGAAGTAGTTTGTTCTGCGCTATTTACGGACCCGCTTACCCCCCCTGGAGATATCCATGCAGAAAGTGAGATTGGCGATTAGCTCAGTGCAATCGTCCTTGTACCTGTCTAAGCTGCACCCAGATGGACCTTCCTCTGAACTTGAACAGGCTTATAGAGAACTGGTCCGGGTTGGACTAGACCGTGCAGAGGCACGTCAGGCAGCCAGAATATTGATCACCGATGAGCCTCTCACCTTTGAGCAGGAACAACTGTTAAATGATATTGGACGCAGGATGGCTACACAGCAACGTAGGGGGATGCCATGACAGGCGCGGTCCTCATATCTGCAAGTCCATTTCCGGCATTCGCGTGTCAGATCTTACGAGGAGGTACCCTCCTGATGAGATGTGACACGGCTATTTAAAGAGGAGCCGCTTGCAATGAATCTTGCACATATTTTGGATTATGGTCTTGACCACAATCCTGAGAAAATTGCCTTTGAAGGAGATGGACGAGCTTTAACGTTTGCTCAGGTCGCTCGACTGAGCGAGAACTTCGCCGCGTCCATGTTTGATTTAGGATTTACTCCTGACACACAGATCGCCGTACTGCTACCGAATGTACCTGAGTATGCTCTGGTTGTTTATGGTCTTTGGCGGCTGGGTGCTCGGCCTGTACTGCTTAACCCGCAACTGACAGTTAGGGAATTACTCTACGTTCTGCAAGACTCGCAGGCAGAGGGCATCATTCTCATAGATGCACTGCTGGGGGTACTTGGGCCTCTAAGAGAGCAGTTACCGCGGTTGCGGGCTATCGTAGTCGGCTCGACAGTACCGGAGGGCGAGCTTGATTTTGCGCGCCTGGTTGCAAATCCTGGTGAGCATGCAATTCTTCCACGCAGTTTTGAAGATGTTGCTCAGATACTGTATACCTCCGGGACGACAGGTAATCCCAAGGGAGCTGTGCTCTCCCACGGAAATTTGTGGGCGAACGCGCGTAGTGGCATAGCGGTCCTCGGTAGTGTACCGACGGATCATTTGTTTTGTGTCTTGCCGGTCTTTCATGCTTTTGCCTTCACGGGAGCCCTGGTGATCTTGCCCATGGTTGGCGGCTCGGTGAGCTTTGAATACCGGCTGAACCCCAAACAACTCATGGGACATTTGAGTGAGCCGCGCTTGAGTCTGCTGCTGGCTGTGCCGGGCTTGCTCGGTACTATTTTGCGGTTTCCCGAGGGATTTACACTCTCACCGGCTTTGCGCTGCATCTTTTGTGGTGGGGCTGCCCTGGCTCCTCAACTAGAGGCAGCTTTCAGCCGACGTTTTGGTGATGTTGTGCGTCAGGGCTATGGCCTGACTGAATGTTCTCCGTACGTGGCGATCAATCCTCCCGGCGGTCTCGCTAAGCCTGGTTCGGTAGGTCAGCCCATGCCCCTGGAACACGAGTTGGCTGTGCGCGATCCGTTAGGGGGATTCTTGCCGGACGGAGAGGTTGGTGAGTTGGTGGCTCGGGGTCCGCATGTCTTTCAGGGGTATTGGAATCAGCCGGAAGCGACGGTGCAAAGCTTCGCTGAGGGTTGGTTGTGTACGGGAGACCTGGGTTACCGGGACGAGGATGGCTACTACTTTATCGTGGACCGTCTCAAGGACATGCTGATTGTCGGGGGCGAAAACGTCTACTCGCTCGAAGTCGAGAATGTCCTGTTAGGACTCGAGCCGCTCAAGGAAGCAGCCGTGATTGGTGATCCCGATCCTGACAAAGGCGAAGTAGTCCACGCCTATGTGAGTCTCAAAGAGGGAGCCAGTACAACCGAGGCCGAGATCATCAAATATGCCCGTGCGCACCTCGCACCTGTCAAAGTCCCCAAACATGTGAGCATTCTGCCGGAATTACCCAAATCCGCCACGGGCAAAGTCCTCAAACGGCACTTGAGGGAGCTAGGGAGTACAGATTAAAGACCTCCTCAACCGGTCAGGTCAAAATTGCTCCGTCCATCGTCGCATCGAGCCTGCGCTTAAGCTCAGCATGCAACTGTGGGTAGGCTGACAGCTTCGGGTCACCCTCGAGTAGTTCCTGGGCTACTCGCCTGGCCAGTTCAAGGGACGGCTGATCCTCGATGAGCGAACTGAGTACCATGTCGGGTAGCCCCGACTGGCGGGTTCCCATCACTTCGCCGGGACCGCGTAGACGCAGGTCCATCTCTGCGATGAAAAAGCCATCGTTGGATTGCTCAAGCACCCGCAAGCGCTGCAAGGCCGTGTCCGTCTTTGAGGCGGTCATCAACAGGCAGAAGCTCTGGCTTGCGCCCCGGCCTACCCTACCCCGCAGCTGGTGGAGTTGGGCCAGCCCAAAGCGCTCGGCGTGCTCAATGAGCATTACAGAAGCATTTGGAACATCGACCCCTACCTCCACAACCGTCGTCGAGACGAGGATATCGAGCTTGCCGCAGCGGAACTCACTGATCACAGCCTCCTTTTGCTCCGATTTGAGCCGTCCGTGCAGCAGGCCCAACCGAAACTCGGGAAACACTTTTTCCTTTAAGCGCTCGTGTTCTTCGAAGGCCGAGCGCAGGTCCACTTTCTCGGACTCCTCCACCAGCGGGAGCACGATATAGACCTGACGGCCCTCCACGACCTGTCGGCAGATCAGCTCATAGACCGCGGAGCGCTCTTTGGGACCGACTACCGTGGTCTTGATCGACTTGCGACCGGGTGGCAATTCGTCAATTTGCGACACATCGAGATCACCGTGCACGGTCAATGCCAGCGTGCGCGGGATTGGGGTTGCGGTCATGGTCAGGATGTCCGGATTACGGCCTTTGTTGCGCAGACGGGCTCGCTGTCCAACCCCAAAGCGATGCTGCTCGTCGATGACAGCTAATCCCAGGTTGGCGAACTCGACCGATTCTTGAATGAGAGCGTGGGTTCCGACAAGCACCGCCAGTTCACCGGTGGCAAGTTGGCGGAGAACTTCCCGGCGGCGCGAAGCCCGCACCGAACCTGTCAACAACTCGACACTCAAGTGCAACTGGCTCAACCACTGTACGAGTTTCTGGTAGTGTTGCTCGGCCAGGACTTCTGTGGGGGCCATCAATGCCACCTGGTAGCCGGACTGGATAGCGGCCAGCATAGCCACTACCGCGACCACGGTTTTGCCCGAGCCGACATCCCCCTGTACGAGCCGGTTCATCGGCTCAGGGCTTGCAAGGTCGGCCAGGACTTCCTGCACGACGCGTTTTTGGGCAGCTGTGAAAGCAAAAGGCAAAAGTGTGTAGAAGCGCTCAATCAATTCACCCTGAACCCGAAAGCTGATTCCTGCCGTCTCGGCCTTTTGTTGGGCGCGTCGCTGCAACAGGCCCAGTTGCAAGAAGAAAAATTCGTCGAACACGAGGCGCTGTCGCGCCCGGTTTTTCTCCTCATCGCTCTGCGGAAAGTGCACTGCCTGAATTGCCTGCGCGAGCGGCACCAGGTCGAGCTGCTGTGTCAGAGACCGTGGCAGGGGATCAACGAGGGCTGTGTGAAATTTGAGCGCGAGTGCGATAGCCCGCCGCACCAGCCCAGCCCCTACTCCTTCGCTCAGCCCGTAGACCGGCACGATACGGCCCAGGTCGTAAGTCGCTTCTGCCTCGCCCAATAACTCGAGCTCTGGCTGGTCGAGGGTCAACCCGTAGCGGCTCTTTTTCACCAGACCACGGGCGGCAACCGTAGCTCCCCGAGCATATTGCTGCTGCTGGCTCTCCTGCCAGCCGCGGTTGGCAAAGCGTGTCCCGGCAAAGAAGCGGGAAATCTTCATCTGGCCGCTACCGTCCCCGATGGTCAGTTCGAAGATGGTCAGTTTACGGTTGCGAGGACTGGTAAAACAATTGACCTTGCGTACCTCGGCAACCAGGGTCACGGTC
>JACMIX010000209.1 GCA_014380935.1 Gloeobacterales cyanobacterium ES-bin-141
CCCTCGCCTATTTTCCAGGCCGGGTAGTAGGGAGGAGCAGTTACCACGCGAACTTCAAAGCCCTGAGAGGCAAACCAATGGGCCATTTCGCCGGTGTACTTGCCCACTCCCGTCAACTCGGGTGTGTAGTTGATTCCGTAGATTAAGAGTCGCATAGATGGGGATGCAGTGATTTTGGAAAGCGAATGAGATACACGATAGACACGCCTAAAGGCGCTGTTTGATGGGTCTTGCCGGAGTTCCAACACACACGGTCATCGGAGGAATGTCGTGGAACACCGAACTCCTCGCACCGATAACAGCACCCTCGCAAACCGTTACCCCCGGTGCTACAAAGACATCCGTGGCTAACCAGGCGTTATCCATGATCTGAATGGGTGCTGAATTGATATCAAAGTTTGGCTTGCGGTAATCGTGACTGGCCGTGCATAAATATGAGCGCTGCGAGATGACGACGTTGTTGCCGATCGAAATCTCCCCCAGGCTGTAGAGAGTGACATCATCACCGATCCAGCTGCAATCGCCAATCGTGACTTTCCAGGGATAGGTAACCCGTGCTGTGGAGCGAATCAAGACCATTTTTCCAATCTTTGCTCCGAACAACCGCAACAACCAGCGACGCCAGGCATACATAAATTGAGGTGAAAGGCCAAAAAAAATCGATTGGACAACCCACCAAAACTGTACGTACCACCCAGGGCGGCCCCGGAAGTTGTCCGGAAGCTGAAAGTCAGCTAGATTTTGAATCTCTTGACTGGGAACGCTTCGGATTCGCTGATTCATACTCGGTTGCCTACACACAAGTTGCTGAGCAGGCTGCGCGCTGCTTGATGGATCTCAAAACGCTTGGCAAAGCTGTGCCTGGTGTTTTGTTGAATCGTGTGTTTGCGAGCCTGCGTTGTGGTGAGCCACTGTGATAGCAGTTGCACTGTCCCCTCCAAGCTGTCGTCGGCTACAAGACCCGCACCGTCAGCCAGGATCTCGCGCCAGATATTGACTTTGTTGGAAATCAGTACCGGTACGCCGCAAGCCATCGCTTCTACGACTGCAATCGCGAAGTTCTCCTGATGTGATGGAAGCACAAATGCTTCTGCTGCCCGCAGAGCCCCCCATTTAACGTCACCTGACAACCTGCCCGTCCAGGTAATGCTTGGTTCGATTCCCAGCTGTCTGGCCTGTCTCTCCAGCTGCGCCTGCCAACCTACCTGGTCAGGACCGGCCATCACCAGGTGCAGAGCCGGGTCCCGGGTTACTTTTGCAAATGCCTCGATCAGTAGATCGCAGCCCTTCTTGGGGTGAATGCGGCCCAGGTAGAGCAACAGGCGCTTGCCTCTCAGTTCAGGGAAGCACGCGAGAAATGCTTGCTTTTGCGCTCTGGGATCACCCGGGGGGGTAGTGGTGCCGAAATTGACCACAACTTCATTGCAGTGGTACAGCCAGAAGGAACCTCGGGCTTGAATGCGTTCCTCCTCACAGGTGAACAAGACCGCCTGAGCGTCGCGCAACACGCGGTACTCGGCCCAGGGCCAGTAAACCCACTTCTTGAGGTGCTTGAGTGGATAAGTGCGTTTGAACCAGGGATCAAGCATCCCGTGGGTATAGACCGAGTAAGGTGTTCCAGTGCCACGTAGGGCCAGCCATGTCCCAAAGCCCGTATATTGCCACAGACCGTGGACGACAACGTGGTCGTAGGTAGACGCGTGCGCACGCAGCCAGGTGACAAACCCCTTTGCGTACCTGTACCCCGACAGGCCCGGCCCCAGAGTGTGAACTTTGAGGGAAAAGTCCTCAAGCCAGGGAGCACCGAGCGGATCGAGGCAAGCAACCTCACTCAGGTGCCCCGCATCGCAAGACACCCTGCCCAGCTGTCTAACCGCCTCGACCGGCCCGCCGTCACCCGGATCGAGCGATGGAATGACGTGAAGAATTCTCATAATCGCCTGACCTAGGTCACGAACCCGACCGTCCGCACAAAATACAAAGCTTCCTCAGTCAGGCTCTTGATGGGCCTGGCCGGTACGCCTCCGTAGAGACAATGGGTGTCTGAATATTGTTTATTCAAAAGCGATTTTGCACCGAGCACACAGTAATCCGGGAGCACACTACCACCCAGAACTACACAACTTGTGCCGACAAAACAGTAGTTACCAATTGCAACAGGAGCAGATGACTGGATGCACTGCTCAAGGTCAATGCTGTGGGTCAAAATCTGGGACCCGTAACCAGCAATAGTCGAAAAATCACCAATTACAACTGTGTTTGTGCAATCAATCAAGTGTCGATGGGTTATTGCCGAGTGCTCGCCCAGAATTAAGCAGGGGCGACGGTCCTTTTGAGCGGCGAAATGCTCCGAATCACCAGATGGAAAACCAGTGATCCAGTTTCCCCTACCAATAGATGCGTGCGGCCCCAATTGAAGCAGGTCAAGGTTTTTGCAGACTGTGAAATGGCCGATACGGGAGTGGGATTCCAGGATGAGTTTACGCGGCGCGACCCACACCAGTCCCAGACGACTGGTCGGATGGATCTCATAACCCAAAAATGTGATCAGAACCAAGCGGCGTAGCGGCCAGGGAAGTAGCAAACTGAATACCAGAAGCAGACCTTTCATCGCAGCCCGGAGAGTTCTGTGTAGAGTTCGCTGTAGAGAGAAATCATTGCCTCCGGCTTGAAGCGGTCGATATTAGCAAATCCTCGCGCCACCCAGGTTCGTCGCTCAATGGGGTCTGCCAGACGCAGAATGTCGGTTGCGAAACCCACTTCGTCATCCACGGCGCGGGTGAGAGCAGACGTACCGACCACCTCCGGCAGCGAGCAACGGTCGCTGCACACTACTGGACAACCACAGGCCTGGGCCTCAATCACGGGCCAACCGAACCCTTCGAAGCGGGAAGGAAAAAGCAGAGCGAAAGCCGCGTTGTAAAGGGCTTCAAGCAACTCTCCATCAGGATTGACCACCTGCACCACGCGGTCGGTGAGGTCCAGCGTGCTGACTAGGTTCGTCTGGTCGTCTGTGAGCGGCTCTCCGGCAAACACAAGCTGTCCATGCCAGCGGTCCTTAAGTCGGTGAAATATGCGCAAAACCCCTTCACGGTTTTTGCGCCTGAGACTCGACCCTACATGCAAAATAAAAGGCTTAGTTGCATCTAACTGCCGCGCACGCACGAGCCTGTCTGCCAGTTCCAGGGGTGTCAGTACTCTGTACGTATAGTTAAGGCCGAGCAGTATCAGCCTGATATTTTTTGAGGCGGCTCGTTCAAGCAACCGTTCGAGATCGAGCTTTGTATAAGTAGAATCGCAGGCGACCAGTTGCGCCTGCCCCAGGCCCTTGAGAATCCAGTTCTGAAGGATCTTACCCATGGCGGAGGCAGGAACGTCCGTTTGCTCCGCGAATGCTCCCCGCACAGCAAGCAAGTCGTGACAGGTCACGAGGTGAGGAACCGCTTGCAGGTGTCTCACGTAAACCGCGTTGGAGTGATCGCAGATATGTACAACATCGGCCCAGGGTAGAACCCGGCGTAGTTGCGCGGGAAATAGCAGGTATTTGTCGATGTAGCCCAGCCACTTGTGAACGCCTACCGTCGAGGAGCGAGCCCGCCCGAGAATTGCTCGTGGGCGGATGGTACGGACCTCGTGACCCAGATGGACCAGTCCCGCCTCAAGCATGGCAGCGAAACGTTGCATGCTTTGCTGGCCGTCCGGTAAATAGTTACTGACCAGCAGGACTTTCATTTGTGGCACTTTCTAAAACCCGGCTGGCCGCCAAACACAAGCCGGCACCAAAAACGGTAAATCCAAGTGTCGTCGGCTGTCCAAACTGACCATCGACCACATTAAGGGCACAAGCGCCGAAGAGAGCCAGCGCGAGGATGCCGCTACTAAACACAGCCCGAACCGACATCCAGCCTAGATGGGCCGCAATCATCATCCTCAGCAGCAGGTACAACAGTCCCAGAACCGGGCCACTCTCGTTCAGTACTCTGGCCCACTCTCCCTCTCCAAAAGAGAATTGACCGCCGCCGGTAATAGCTGCTCCCGCGTTCGTTCCAAACCCCAGGCCTCGACCAAGCAATGGGATGTCACTGACGTAAGTCAGGGGCGTGAAGAACCCACTGAGAAAACGTTCGGCGGTGTTTTCATTCGCACTGGCGGCTTCCAAACGGGTGTTGGTTACACTCAGGCCGTCATTGAAGAACTGGGTAGAACCAAGCACAGCAAGCAGCGCACCGAAAACTAGCAGGGGCTTGACGGACTGGCCAAGCATACGGGGCTGGACGAGAAGACCAATCCCACATGCAATAGCGACACTGATGACAGCACCGAGGGCGCTACGACTCCCGGAGACGGCCAATGCCGACAGCAGGCCGCCCCCTGCTAGAAAGAGCAACCCGGTTGAATAGATCCCCTTTTGAAAGAACCCGTAGAACAAGAAAGCAGACACCGCTCCATAGAATGCGACTGGACCACTGATGTAGGAAAAGGTGCCGGGGGGACGGATTTTGCCCAGGGCCGAACCGAGCTGCACAGTCCCTTCACCCACACCTATGTTCAGAAAGTCGGTTGGTGGAGCCTGGAACTGCAAGACCATCAATAGCGCCATAGGAGCAGCCAGAACCAAGAACCACCATCCGATCCGCCTGATATCTCCTTCTTCTAATACCTTCGGGATTAAGAAGATCAAAGGAAGGTGCAAGAAGTCCGTGCGCAGGCCGAAAAGCATCACCGGTAGCGGATTGGCACTGCCGCTGACAGCCTCGAAGAGCCCGCCAATCGCAAAGAGGTACGCAAGACAGACCGTGCATTTGGTGAGAAGGTCTTTCGGGAACATGCCTTCGCGCAGTGCGAAGTAGTACAGCAGCAAAACAACAGGGTCCCGCACCACCAGTAGAGGTGTTGATAACTGGGGTACAAACCACTTTCTGAGCGCGCCCTCAAAGATGAGCAGCCAGAAGTACAACCAGATCAGCCGCTTGAGATTGAGGACGTTTTGATTGACCGGAAGGGTGTCTGCGCGCACAATCATGGCTGCTCCTGTCGGGTCAGCCCGGGGCAGATTGCATCTAGGATCTTGCGGCTGTAATTTTGCCAACTCAGGCGCTCCGCCTTTTGCCTGACCAGAGCGCGCATCCACTCGAGATGGTCGCGGTGGTCCGCAAGCCAATCCAGTCGATGGGCGATTTGCTCCGGCGAACGAATAGGCACCAGAAAACCGGTTTTGCCTTCGTCGATGAGATCATCTCCACCTGCGTTGGCGGTTGCGATAAGGGGCAAACCGCACATCATGGCCTCCTGCTGTACCAGAGCCCGGCCCTCTACGATAGAAGGCAGTACCAGCACATCGCAGGAGTGCATCAACTCCAGCACCGCCCGGTGGGGGCGGGTCGGCTCCCAGGTGAAAGTGGATTGGGAACGGTAAAACTCCATCGGCGCCACAGGCGAACCCATCACGACCAGTTCTATGTCCGGACGAGCAACCAGACGGATGGCAGCAAACAGGTCAGCGAGTCCCTTGCGCTGCGTCATCGACCCCGCGAAGAGCACCCGCATCGGTGTACCCCCGGGCCTGGGCGATCGCTTTTGCAGGGCTATTTCAGGAGAGCCAAACTCGGCTACCACACAGCATTTGGTCTGGCGTACACGCTCGGGCAAAGAGTTGTAGACAAAGCGGCTTGGGCAAACAACCATGTCTGCAAGTTCCAGTTCTTCAGTTTTGCGCTCCAGTTTGGCCTGTGAATCGCGCGTGCCGAGCAAGGTCGGCTCCCACGCAGGCAGGCGAACCGCCTCCTCCTCTAGCAACTGGCGGCTCGTTTGCCAGTAGGCAATGGGCAGGTCGTAGCAGCACCGCAGTGCCAGCCGCTTGGCGGTGCGAAAGGTATGAAGGGCTCCGTCTTCATAGCAGTAGACAGCGTCAATGTCGTGGTGCCCAAGTTGTCTCGCCACATGCCGGTCCAGGTTGTTGTAGACTGCGTCCACCGATGCCCAGCCTGTCTCATGGGCCGTCAGCCGCGCGGCTCCCAGCCGTCCAGCCATCAACCTGACGAGTTCGAGCATCGGGTGAGGACTCACCCGGGTTTCCGGTAGATTACAGGCACGGCGCAGCAGCTCTTTTTGCAAAGTTTGGGGTAACCAACGCAGCAACCCGTTGGACTCCTGCACGGTAACGGTTGTCTGGTAAGACGATAGTTCTCCCGCAGTTTGTAGTGCCTCCAACAGGGCGCGCACGAAGGTGTTACCGGTTGGATGGGAGACCAGGATCATCGGGCAGCTCCCTCGAGCACTTTCAAGTAGGCACTGGCCACCTCGGTACTCCGATAGCTTGATAGGTGGGCCTCTGCCCGGTCCCGCCGGGCTTTAAGCTCACGCGGGCTCGATAGTAGTAAAGCCAACTGCTGTGCCAGGGCCTTGGTGTCTCCGTTTGCAAAAGTGGTTCCACACGGGCCGATGGCCTCCTTAAGACCCCCGCCAGCTGAGCCCACTACCACACAGCCGCAGGCGGCACCTTCGAGGGCAACTAGTCCAAAAGGCTCCTGCCACCGGGAGGGTACAACCAGAATCTCGTGGGCATTCAGCAACTGCACCAGTTCGAGCCCAGTCTTCTGGCCGACAAAATTTACCTGTTCTGCAACACCAACGTCCTCAGCCAGCCGACGCAACACCTGCTCCTCGGGACCTACGCCGATAATTGTTAGCTCGGGACTCAGTTTGTACTGCTTGAGATCAGCCAGCGCCCTTAGCAGAATATCCGCACCTTTGTCAGAGACGAGTCTTCCCAAAAAGACGAGTTGCTTTGTCCTTGGCACACCGGGTAGCTGTCGGAACTCATCCCGGTAGCAGTTGGGAATCGTAATCGAGGGCACCGGCAGGTGTTTGGCAATCGCCCGACTCACCGAGATCGAGGTCGCAAAGCGAAGCAGGTACTGCTTCAAGAGATCTTGCCAACCCCTATCTCCATTGACGCGAGAAATCCAGGTATGGTGGGCGACTACCCACGGTCTAGGTACGAAAACGAGCGGACAGGCCAGTTGTAAACTGATACCATTCTGAAAATAAACATCGCACCAACGTACCAGGTCATAAAGCTGCTTTAAGCCGGGTTGGCGAATCACTTCGAACCGAAAGTCTTCGAGCTCGACAGACGGGGTTTGGGTAACCAGTTTGACTTCATGTCCGGCGATCACACACGCATGGGCCAGTACAGAAGACATCGTCTCGATACCACCGACACTCGGACAAAACATGTGTGAGGAAATCAGCAGCTTCATGAAATATCAGTTGTGCGGTCTTTAAGCAGTTTCATAGTTCCTGAAAACAGTCTTGAGTAAGATCCAGCGTTTAGACATGGAGTTTTTCAGCTGCTTGAACCGATGAGCCGCGATCAAGATGAGCACAAGCTCCAGGCAGTGCCTCAAGAACAACAATGGTTTCAGCAGGTTTACCCATCCACCCAGGTGTCTGCGCAACAGTTGTAGCCTCGCCTGGTGAAACCCGACGACCCGAGTGACGGACCAGTTGGACAGAGTTTGCTGGTTGTCGTGGACTACCCCCTGCACATCCAAGACAGCAGTACGCCAACCGCGCTTGTGCTGGCGCCAGGACCAATCGATATCACAGTCCGAGAAGGGGAAGCTCTGGGAGTCCAGACCTGTACTATCCTCCCAAGCTCGGCGGCAGATGACGATGGGACTGGTGTAAACCACGTCGTACAGACACCAGCGGCTGTTTGCAAAGCTCTTCCATGTTCCTGCCTGCCGGTCAAGGCCCAGATGCAGGGTCAGTTGCTGCCCAAGAACGAACTGCCAGGCGGTGGGAAACGGGCAGCCGATGCCTGCCGCCTCTCCTGAATGCTTGCAAACAGTAAATCCGACCGCCGCGAGTCGGGACTGACTTTCCAGCAGAGCAGTCGCAAGCTGGAGCGGCTCGGGCGAGGCAATCCAGTTGTCTGTCTCAAACAGGAAGTACCACTCGAGTTGCGGGTACTTGCAGGCGGCGTACGCGCACGCTGCATTCACTCCCGCGCCAAAAGAGCTATCTTCGCCGGGGGCAGGCGAAATTATGTCGATGGCGACCTGTGTCGAAGCGCGGAATTGCTCTATCCATTCTCTACTCCCATCGGTTGAGCCTGCTTCGAAGACAACGATTGCGGTTTGGAAGGGGCATCCCCTCAACGCGTTGACTAGAGATGGTAGTCCTTGCTGCAAGAGGGAAATGCGGTTGAACGAGTTAACGATAGCGACCAGTTTCACGTCCATTGTGTCTTCAACGGGTAGGAACAGGAACGGGCGAGACAGCCTGTAGCTCAGCGAGCAACTGCCCGGCTATCTCAGGAAGTCGAGAACGGGCAGGAGAGCGGTGACCACCCCGCGCGAGGTAACCAGGCAAGTCATTGTCCATTTTGTAGAGCAACTCTTCGGAGTACAGATTGGTATCCCGGCAGGCACTTACATGTATATCGTCACGATTAACAATCACGGGTAGCCCGTGCTCAAGCATCGCAACGACAGTGGCGCTCTTACCAAGCAATTGGTAAGGCGGTGTGGCGATGCCGAAGTCAATCGAGTGGAAGAATTCGGAGATGCGTTCAGGCGATTGCTCTCCCAAGCGCACGAATGTAAAGCGTGACCCGTAGCGGTTAACCAGTTCTTTCCACAGCCCCTCGCCGTAACCGAGCCGACCGATGGAGAGAATTACGATCTTCTTACCGGACTGGTTAGCACCTTCGTACAATCGGCTGAAGAGCGGCTCGGGTGGCCAGGCGGGATGAAGGCTGCCAAACAATCCGAAGAGCCAGAATCCCTCACGCTTTGACTTGTCGATGTGCAACCCGTGAGTGTGCAACTCAGTGAAAAGCCAGGTTTCATTGGTCTTGACGATCGGAATATTGCCAAAGATGGGCAGACAACCCGCGCTCACTCCGCTCTGTATCAGAGAGGCGAGGTAGGCCGGATTGCTAGTGTGTGTCACAGTCGGCTTGAGTTCTTCCACGAGTGCGAGCAAGTAGAGGCGTTGAATACTGCCGATGAGCCGCTCCTTCAGGTTCGCGCTCCTGTGTTGTGCAAGCCAAAGTTCGTGCAACATCAAATGCAACCGACGCCCATCGACGAGCGGTTGCAGCTGACGCGCAAGACCAAACACGATTCCTCGAGAGTTGTACGAGTAGGGTACAAACTGAAAACTCAGCCAGTCAGGCTCGAATGCATCCAGGAAGCGTCTAACCTCGACTGAGCGCTGTCGCCAATCCATACCAGCCGGTAAGCGTAGGACAGGCAATGTGGATTCGCACCCACGCAAAGGTTCGCGCACGAACGGGTCATTAAGAGCAATCAGACAACACGGGTGGCCTTGCCACGAGCACTCCTGAGCAAGCAGTCGCGTATAGTCTCCTACTCCATCTCGTCCCGGCTCCAGACAGCTAGTAACAAAAGTCAGCCTCACAAAAGTCCCTCAGTCTCACCAGTTTTGAGTTGGTACTAGAGCACCAGCCTGCCTTCCTGTTGAAAAAACTTGTACCGCGTCCGTAGATAATGCACGAAATGAAATGGGCGCAGCAACTGTGAAGCGGCAGACAGACGCATCAGGCTCTCTGGAACAGTTCTGCTCCTTTTGATGTCCAGGCACCACTCCACAACACGGTGAAAGCAGACCTCTTCAGAGAACCACTGCACCCAGGCTGCACGGGCGGCCAGACCCATACCCGGAGCTTTTTCCTCCTGCGCCAGCAGAACCTCCGGCACACGGTAGTAATCCTTCTCGGCAATGCGAATACTGAAAGCGCTCCATTGAGGCCCTTCCGGGGGAACCC
>JACMIX010000210.1 GCA_014380935.1 Gloeobacterales cyanobacterium ES-bin-141
GACTAACAGAAGTTGCTGGATAGAGTGACTTGAGCGAACCCTCTTAAGCAAGCCGCCAATATTCGCCAATGCGCGAGGCGATCAAGCGGTTGGCGGAGCGGCAGGGCTGCCTATACGCGGGCAAGCCGCAGATCTCAAAATTGTTGGAGCGAAACGCGGCCGGTGAGTTGCTGCTGGTGCCTGCTACGACCGCGCTGGGGCTTTTGAAGTCGCTAGCGGTGGGTCCTGCCCCGCCCGCTCACCCTGGCAATCTGTAGGCTGAGCAATACACTGCCCAGCAGGTGGGGTGGCAGATACGGGTACATCTATGTTTGGGGCGCTGCGCTCCCAGGTACTCACTTCCAGGAGGGAGTGATGTGTCTGTCCTATTTAGTTGTTCTGGGAGGATTCAATGTCATTGTTGCAAGCGGACGAGCCGTTTCGGCGCTGTCTGAGGGATTTGCCGCTCACCCTGGTGAAATCACTGGAGAATGCAGCTGCTTTGGGACCGCTTTGTCTGGAAGGTGACGAAGTCACCCGAGCCATCTTGCTGCGGTTGCGCGCTTACTACATGGCCCAACGTGCAATCACAAATTTTCTTGACAAACGGGTGGCGACAGCGGGGGCAGATTTTTTCGTCGAGACATTAGTGTTCTATCTACGTGTCCTCAACAAGACCCACCAATTAGGGGCTGCAATAGAATCCGAGGCGGCTCTGGAAAAGAAACGTGGTTCGCCGCGCCCGGATATCACCATCCGGTGCAACGGCGAGCCCGTTGCGATAATCGAGTGTAAGACCCAGCTAGGTTGGAGCAAAAATGGCGAGTGGCTTGTGGACTTTGAAGCGAGGGAGCGCTCAATCCATGAGCGTTTTTCGGAGCTACGGGTGTTTTTGGTAGTGATGACCGAAGCGAACTGGGAAGGCTTCCAAGAGAAGCAGCGGGTTAGTTGTGGAGATCTGCGGGTGGGCAGTCAATTTTTCGCTTTGTTAAAGAAGAACCATTGGCCCACGGATCTTGACTCTGAGCGGCTTTGCGAAGTGATCCAGAATCCTATCGAGCCATTATTTTTGCAGATCGCTCAGATCGCTGATGCGCGGTGGCAGCCAGAGGCCGCTCCTAAAGCAGGTTGAGCACATAGTATTTTCTGATCGCGGGTTGCAGGTCCTACATGTGTCAGGGTTCAGGGTCGTCGCTGTCTTTGGTGTGGATATTTCCGGTGCCGAGGAGGTGTGAGGTAAGTAGTTGCCTGTCTCGAAGGCGAACGGAGTCCTGAGTTGCCGCCAGTTCGAGACTGGGAAACCTTGTTCTTGGAGCCATGGTTCTATAGCGTGAATACCCTAGACCTCGTCCTTGCCATTGAGCTGCTTGGCCTCGCTCCCGCCCACCCCTACCGCAGATTGGCTACCGCCCTTACCCACACTTCGGCCTTGAACGAGAATGTCGGCCTGCAGCCAGGGCAGAAGCAGCAGGCCAAGAGGGACTACTTCCGGCTAGCTCACCTCGGGGACGCGCTGTTGAATGCAGTGGTGACCGAGCACCTGTTTAATCTGAACTGGGGCGAACTCACGAAGGAAAATTTACACGACATACGCAAGAAAATTTGTTGCAGAGAAGCTCTGGCTCTGTTGGCCAGCGAGATCGGTATAAATAAGGCTTGTGCTCTCGGGCAGGGAGAGGGTAGTGGCAACCCCCTAGCTAAACCAGCCCTCTACGGCGAAATGTTCGAGGCAGTAGCTGGCGCAGTCTATCTCGATCTTGAAAGCGATTTCGGGCGTTTCACCGACTGGTGTCTGGAGTTGTTCCTGAAGCGCCGAACGCGTGAGTTGTTGGGGTCTGGCTACCTCGAAGTTGATGAGTAATATGTCCCTGAGGACGAGTACTTTGAAGATTGATCTCCTTCCTTAAAACTGGTCCAACAATTTCGGAGCAGATCAAAGGATCAATTGCCGCATACCCCTGCTGTTTGTCTTGTAACGTAGCTAATGTATGAACAAAAAGAATCTCAGCGAGTCTGACATTTGCGCCAAGTGGATAACGCCTGCCGTGGTTCAGGCCGGGTGGGATGAGGCGTCTCAGATTCGCCGAGAAGTCAGTTTCACCAAGGGACGGATCATCGTCCGCGGCAAACTGGTCACGCGAGGCAAGGCCAAGCGAGCGGATTATGTACTCTACTATCAGCATTTCCCTATTGCCCTGATCGAGGCCAAGGATAATAGCCATGCTGTAGGCGACGGCATGCAGCAGGCGCTCGACTACGCCGTCACTCTCGACATCCCCTTTGTCTTCTCATCCAACGGCGACGGCTTTGTTTTTCATGACCGCACCGGCACGAGTGAGGAAATGGAAACCACGCTCGCTCTGCGTGCCTTCCCCGCCCCCGCGACGCTTTGGGCGCGGTACTGCCAATGGAAAGGGCTGGACCCCGAGCAGGAAAAGATTGTCCTGCAACCCTATTACGACGACGGCAGCGGCAAGGAACCCCGGTACTACCAGCGCAACGCGATCAACGCGACGGTGGAAGCTATTGCCAAGGGCCAAAACCGCATTTTGTTGGTCATGGCCACCGGCACCGGCAAGACCTACACCGCGTTCCAGATCATCTGGCGTTTGTGGAAAGCCAAACAGAAGAAACGCATCCTGTTTCTGGCAGATCGCAACGTACTCATCGACCAGACTATGGTCAATGACTTCCGCCCCTTCGGTGCGGCGATGGCCAAACTGAGCACAGGAACCAGGACCATCGAGCGGGCCGATGGCACCGTGGAGGTTCTCGGTACGGCCGTGGACCGGCAACGTCGCATCGACACCGCCTATGAAATCTACCTCGGCCTGTATCAGGCAATCACCGGCCCAGAAGAGCAGCAAAAGCTATTCCGCGAGTTTTCACCCGGCTTCTTCGACCTGATTGTCATCGATGAGTGTCACCGGGGCAGTGCTGCAGAGGATTCCGCCTGGCGGGAAATCCTCGAATACTTCTCGTCTGCCACGCAAATTGGCCTTACTGCCACACCTAAAGAAACCGAGTATGTTTCCAATATTCACTACTTCGGTGAACCGGTTTTTACCTACACGCTCAAGCAGGGCATCCGTGACGGCTTTCTTGCTCCCTACAAGGTCATCAAGGTTCACTTGAATGTGGACGTGGAAGGGTATCGTCCCCGGCTGGGCGAGACTGACCAGTATGGCCACGAAATTGAAGACCGTATCTATAACCAGAAAGACTTCGATCGCATCCTCGTGATCGATGAGCGCACCAAGCGCGTTGCCAAGTGGGTATCGAAGTATCTCAAGCAAAGCGGCGACCGATTCCAAAAAACCATCGTCTTTTGCGTGGATACCGAACATGCAGCCCGGATGCGCCAGGCTTTCGTGAACGAGAATCAAGACCTTGTGCAACAGAACGCCCGCTACGTCATGCGTATCACAGGCAACGACCCCGAAGGGACGGCACAGCTCGGCAATTTTATTGATCCGGAGGCTAAGTATCCGGTGATTGTCACCACCTCTCGCCTGCTATCGACCGGGGTTGATGCACAGACCTGTCGATTGATTGTGCTCGACCGTGAAATCGGCTCGGTGACAGAGTTCAAGCAGATTGTTGGACGTGGCACACGGGTGCATGAGGAGACGAAGAAGTATTACTTTAACTTGATCGATTTCCGCAAAGCGACGAATCATTTTGCCGACCCCGAGTTTGATGGGGAGCCTGTTCAGATTTATGAACCAGGCGAAGGGGATCCAGAAATGCCGCCCGACGATGTGCCCCCCGACGGGGGCGATGATCCGCTGCCACCCGAGCCTGGTGCTGACGAAACCGTGGTGGACGAGCCTCCGGACATTACTTTGTCCCCTGGTGATGGCAGCTCTCCCGCCAAGTTCTATGTCAAAGGTCGGCCCGTTTCTGTGCTCACAGAGCGGGTTGAGTATCTGGATGAAAATGGCAAGCTGATCACGGAGTCCTTGCGCGACTACAGCCGTAGGGCCGTCCGCCAGCAGTACACCAGCCTTGAGCAGTTCCTGCGGCGCTGGAAGTCTGCTGAGCGAAAGGAAAGCATCATCGAAGAACTGGCGGAAGAAGGGCTGCTGCTGGAGCCACTGATGGAAGAAGTCGGCAAAGACCTCGACCCCTTCGACTTGATCTGCCACATCGCTTTCGATCAGCCGCCGCTGACGCGCCGCGACCGTGCCAACAATGTGCGCAAGCGCGACGTATTCACCAAGTACGGCACCCAGGCCCGTGCGGTGCTCGAAGCCCTGCTCACTAAATACCAGGACGAGGGTATTGTCAGCGGCCTCGATAATGTAAAAATTCTGGAAATCCCCCCGTTTAATGCGATGGGGACACCCGTCCAGCTCATCAGGCAATTCGGCTCCCGCGCCAGCTTTGAAAACGCGGTGCATGCATTGCAGGCTGCTCTTTATCAGGATGTTGTCTAGCCCATGTCAGCAAGAAATAGCGTCAAATCCATTCAGGACATCATGCGGCAGGATGTCGGCGTCGATGGCGATGCACAGCGCCTGTCGCAACTTTGCTGGATGTTCTTCCTCAAGATCATCGATGACCAGGACGAACAACTGGAAATCATGCAGGATAATTACCGCTCCCCCATCCCGGAGGCCCTGCAATGGCGGAACTGGGCGGCTGACCCGGAAGGCATCACCGGCGACGACCTGATGGCTTTTATCAATACGGAGCTATTTCCAAAACTGAAGGAACTGCCCACCATAGGCAAAAATGCCAACCGCAGCCGGGTGGTGCGGAGTGTCTTCGAGGACGCCTACAACTACATGAAATCTGGCCAGCTCATGCGCCAGGTGATCAACAAAATCAGCACCGTTGACTTCAACGACCTGGCCGAACGCAAGCACTTTGGCGACATCTACGAACAACTGCTCAACGATCTGCAAAGCGCGGGCAATGCGGGCGAATACTACACCCCTCGCGCCGTCACCGCCTTTATGGTGGATCGCATCGACCCCAGGCCAGGGGAAATCCTGTTCGATCCTTCCTGTGGCACCGGTGGCTTCCTGACCTGTTCCATCCGCCACATGCGCGACCGCTATGTGAAAAGGGTCGAGGATGAGCAGACCATGCAGGCAAGCCTGCGGGCGGTTGAAAAGAAGCAGCTTCCGCACATGCTCTGTGTCACCAATATGCTGCTGCATGGCACCGAAGACCCCAGCTTTGTGCGCCACGACAACACCCTGGCGCGGCCTTATATCAGCTATAGCCAGTCCGACCGTGTGGACATCATCCTCACTAATCCGCCCTTTGGTGGCCGCGAGGAAGACGGTATCGAGTCCAACTTCCCGGCGCATTTTCGCACCAAGGAAACCGCCGATCTGTTTCTGGCCTTATTTATCCGCCTGCTCAAAACTGGTGGCCGCGCCGGGATTGTCTTACCGGACGGCTCGCTGTTCGGTGAAGGTGTGAAAACCCGCCTCAAGGAGCACCTGCTCGAAGAGTGCAACCTGCACACTATCGTGCGCCTGCCCAACAGCGTGTTCAAACCCTACGCCAGCATCGGTACCAATCTGCTGTTCTTTGAGAAGGGCGAGCCGACCAAGGAAATCTGGTTCTACGAGCATCGTGTGCCGAGCGGACAAAAAGCCTATTCGATGACCAAGCCCATTCGGGTCGAACACCTGCAAGGCTGTGTGGACTGGTGGGGCGGCATGCAACGCAAAGACCGACAAGAAACCGAAGTCGCCTGGAAAGTGACTATCGAAGAGGTCAAGGCCCGCAGCTACAACCTCGATTTTAAGAACCCGCATAGTGTTGCTGACGACCACGGTGATCCTGCTGAATTGCTGGCCAAGCTGGAGCAGGGCGAAGAACAGACGGCCAATCTGCGCGACCAGCTCAAGGTCATTCTGGCCGAAGCTTTGCTGCGATGAACCCGCTCACCCAAGACGATTTCAGCGAGATCACCCAACTAATCGCCGCCGCCCGGCAACACGCCGTGCAAGCGGTCAACACCGCGCTGATCGACCTCTATTGGCAGGTGGGGCAAACCATCAGCCGCAAAATCGAGGCTGCCGAATGGGGCGACGGCGTGGTGGTGCGGCTGGCCGAGCACTTGGCGCAGACCCAGCCCGGTTTGCGCGGCTTCACCCGGCGTAACCTGTTTCGGATGCGGCGGTTTTACGAGGCTTACCGGGACGATGAAAAAGTTTCGACACTGCTGAGGCAATTACCCTGGACACACCATCTCATCATCCTCAACCAGAGCAAAAGGCCGGAAGAACGCGAGTTTTACCTGCGCCTCGCCATCCGCGAAAAATGGAGCAGCCGGGAGCTGGAACGCCAGTTCAAAACCGCCTTGTTTGAGCGCAGCGTCCTCAACCCGCCAAAAGTGACAGCAGTGCTGTCACAAACCAAACCCGAAGCCTTAAACATCTTCAAGGACAGCTACCTGGTCGAATTTCTCGACCTGCCGCAAGACCATGCCGAAGCCGATTTGCACCGAGGCCTGTTGCTGCGGCTCAAAGACTTTCTCATCGAGCTGGGGCGAGATTTCTGTTTTGTCGGCAGTGAATACCCGCTGCAAGTAGGCGGGCGAGATTTCGCACTAGATCTACTATTCTTCCATCGCGGTCTGAATTGCCTGGTCGCTATCGAATTGAAGGTCGGGCGGTTTGAGCCGGAATATCTCGGCAAGCTGGAATTCTATCTCGAAGCCCTCGACCGCGATGTGAAAAAGCCGCACGAGCAACCCGCCATCGGCGTTTTGCTGTGCGCCAGCAAAGACAATGAGGTCGTGGAATATGCCCTAAGCCGTAGCCTGTCCCCCGCACTGATTGCCGA